>JAVHWE010000359.1:0-5923 GCA_032160285.1 Micromonosporaceae bacterium
CGGTGCCCGGTGCCACGCCCGAGCCGGCCCACCGACCGGTCACCGTCGTCATGGCCGCTCCGCCGCGCTTCGTCCGCCGCCGGCAGACGCGGTGGTCGCCAGGGCCCGCAGGATGAGGACGGTCGACGCCGCGCCGGGGTCCTCATGGCCGATGGTGCGGGCGCCGAGGTAGCTGGCTCGACCCTTGCGCGCCTGCAGGCCGATGGTGGCCTGCAGGCCCCGCGCGGCGGCGTCGGCCGCCGCGCCGGTCGCCTCGGCCAGATCACCGCCGGTATCGACGATGGTCTGGTACGCCCCGACCGCCGGGGCGAGGGCGTCGACCATCGTCTTGTCACCCTCGTTGGCGGCGCCGAGCTGCTGGATGCCCGCCAGTGCGGCGTGCAGCGCCGCACCGAGTTGGACCGCGGTGACGTCCGGGTCCTCGCCCAGGCTCTTGGCCGCCTGCCGGAAACCGGTTCCGTACAATGGTCCCGACGCCCCGCCGGTCTTGCTGATCAGCGCGCGACCAACGGTCGCGAGGACCGCGCCGGGGGTGGCGAGCTCGGTCTCGTCGAGCATCACCACCGCCGCGGAGAAGCCACGGCGCAGGTTGATGCCGTGGTCGGCGTCGCCGATCGCGGCGTCGAGGTGGGTGAGGTGGTCGGCGTTGTCAACCACCAACCGGGCGGCCTCGCGGATCCAGGCCCGAAACATGCTCGCGTCCATCGTTGTCCCTATCGTGCGGTCCGTCCGTTGGGTGTGGTCAACGGCCCCAGCGCAGCGCCGGGGTTTCCACCGGAGCGTCCCAGAGTTCGGTCAGCCGTGGAGTCAGGCGACATACCGTGATCGAAACGCCGGCCATCTCCAGGCTGGTGATGTAGTTACCGACCAGGCTGCGCGTGATGGTCGCGGCGCGGTCGGACAGCCACCGCGCGACGGCGGCGAACACCACGTACAGCTCGATCAGCGGGGTGCCCCCCAGCCCGTTGACCATCACCAGCACGTCGCCGGAGAGTGGCATGTCGGTGTGGATCGCCTCCAGTGCGATGCCGGCGATCTCGTTCGCCGTGACGAGCTTGCCGCGCGCCCGGCCGGGCTCGCCGTGGATGCCGACACCCAGCTCGATTTCGTCCTCGCCGAGCTCGAAGCCGGGTTTGCCGTTCGCCGGTATGGTGCACGCGCTCAATGCCACACCGAACGAGCGGGACCGGTCGTTGACCTCCCGGGCCAGCAACGCCGCCGTGGCCAGGTCGGCGCCGCGCTCGGCCGCCGCGCCGACGATCTTCTCGACGAAGACCGTGGCGCCGGTACCCCGCCGGCCGGCGGTCCAGGTGCTGTTCTCCACCGCGACGTCGTCGTCGACCACGACCGCCTCGACCCGCACGCCGTCGTCGGCGGCGAGCTCCGCCGCCATCTGGAAGTTCAGCACGTCGCCGGTGTAGTTCTTCACCACGTGCAGGACGCCCGCACCGCCGTCGACGGCCTTCGTGGCGGCCAGGATCTGGTCCGGTACCGGTGAGGTGAACACCTCACCCGGGCAGGCGGCGTCGAGCATCCCGTACCCGACGAAGCCGCCGTGCAGCGGCTCGTGTCCGGACCCGCCGCCGGACAGCAGGCTCACCTTCCCGGCGGTAGGTCCACCGGCCCGGGTGATGTAGCGCTCTTGCAGGTTTACCGTGAGCGACGGGTGCGCGGCGGCCACCCCGGCGAGGGCATCCACAAGAACGTCGTCCGGTGCGTTGATCAGCTTTTTCACGATTCTGGCTCCTTCGCGGCGGGTACGGCGGGGTGAGGTGGGTCCCGGCCGGCCGGAGGTCGAGCCACGCCGGCCGGTCGGGAGGTGTTACCTGGGTCAGGACGCGACGCTGACCCGAGTGTCGGCGTCGGCGTCGGTGCGGTGGGTGACGGGGGCCGGCCTGACCCCGCCCAGGAAGGCGTACCCGGCGGCGGCCAGCAGGCCGGCGAGGAAGGTGGCGATGAGGTACGTGGGCGCCTGCCCCCACACCAGCCCCTTGCCGCCGCCCAGCGCCGCCCGGGCGATCATCGGGCCAATGTAGCGAGCCGGGTTCAGTGCCGCGCCGGTCACCGGGCCGACGACGGTGATGACCGCGAACACGACGGAGGGGATCGCCAGCCCGTACCAGCCCGGGACCGCGCGACTGTCGATCGCGGTCCCGAAGACCACGAGCACCAGCAGGAACGTGCCGAGCAGTTCGGCGAAGAACGCGTGGCCGGTATTGCCCGGGGTGTAGCTGAGTACGCCCAGACCGGCGTCGATGCCGGGCTGGCCGAGGATTCCCCAGATGGCGAACGCGCCGGCGATCCCACCCAGGAACTGGGCCAGCAGGTAGCCGGGCACGTCCGACCACGGTGCCTTCTTCGCCGCGGCGAGCGCCAGGGTCACGGCGGGATTGATATGGCACCCGGAGATGTGCCCGATCGTGTAGATCATCGCGACGATCACCATCATGAACGCGAACGAGATGATGCCCAGTTGCGCCATCGAGAACTGCACGTCGGTCGTCTTGGCCACCATGAAGGTCGCCGCGGCCGTGCCGGGCCCACAGATGACGAGGGCCGCGGTACCAACGAACTCCGCAGCCAGCTTGCGAGAAAGGGTAACTTCAGCCATAGATCCGCCCACATGCCTCGAGAATCCGAGGGCCTGTGGACCTCACCTCCTTCGGGCGAGACGCGGGCTTGGGAGACGCTGTTCGGCTAGACCGAACAATGTTTCGCTGAGTTTCCGTCCGGATGACGCCGCTGTCAATAGGTCCTGCGCTCAGACCTCGTGACGGTCGTCGGGGTCGCAACGACCCGGGCGGTCGCACCGGCCGGGTCGATTTGGCGGCGCTGGACCCGGCCGGCCACGCGCAGCGTCGGTCCGCCGACGCTGTCAAGGGGTGCGGCGCCGGTTACCGCCGGCTTGGAGTGAGACCCGTGCCGGTCCGCCACGCGGGCCAGGGGACGTGGCGAAACGGCGTGGCGCCGACAACCTGGCTGACGCGTCGGTGGCCGGGCCGCCATCGTCCGGTGTGGACGTACGACCACGCCCCAATACGCTGACCCCTGCGGCCGCTGGCAGATTTGCGCGCCGCCGGGGACGACGCCGATGGTGGGGTACTCAGCGTGAGCGGCGGGTGGACGCGCCGGTGCCGACCGGGTTTACGGACCGCCGCCGGAATCGGGCCGGGCTGCTACCGGAATATGCCGCCCAGGCCGGCGGTCTGCCGGCCTGGGCGGCATCGAAAGCGTGACGAACCAAGGAGTACGGGCCGACCGCGATCGGCGAGGCGTCAGTGGTGGGCGACGGTCAGGGTGCCGGCCATGAAGGGATGGAAATTGCACGTGATCTCGTAGTCCCCGGGCGTTGTCGGCGCGGTGAATGTCGCCTCCGCGCCAACGTCGATCGTCGGTGTGGTGAAACTGCCGTCCACGGCGGTCAGGGTGTGCATGATCGGATCGTCATTGCGTACCGTGACGGTTGACCCCGGCGGGACGGTCAGCGTTCCCTGGAAGGCGAAGCCGCTGATGGTGACGACGGGGCCGGCCGGTGGCGGCGGCTGCGGCGTCACAATCTCGCCAACCGTCAGCGTGCCGGCCATGAACGGATGGAAATTGCAGGTGATCTCGTAGTCGCCCGCCGCCTTGGGCGCTTTGAAGGTCGCCGACCCGCCGGGCTGGATCGTCGCCGTGGTGAAGCTGCCGTCAACGGCGGTCAGTGTGTGCATCACCGCGTCCGCGTTGCGAACCGTCACCGTGGAGCCCGGCCGGACCGTGAGATCTCCTTCAAATGCGAAGTTCCTGATGGTGATGACGGGGTACCGGGGCGGCTTGACGCCAACCGTGAGCGTGCCCGCCATCCCGGGGTGGAACGCACACGTGATGGCGTAGTTGCCCGCTGTCTTGGGCGCGGTGAAGGTCGCCGACGTGCCGGGCTGGATCGTCCGCGTGGTGAACGTGCCGTCGGATGCGGTGAGGGTGTGCATCACCGTGTCCGCGTTGCGCACGACGACCGTCGCTCCCGTCAGCACCGTCAAATCTCCCTGGAACGCAAAGTTTTTGATGGTGATGGTGGGACCGGCGGACAGGGCCGGGGCGGCCGCCAACGCGGTCCCGCCGCTCACGGTCAGGCCGACGCCGAACACGACGGCCAACGCCAGCACGGTGCGGCGCCAGGGGCGGACAGCCCGCCAGTCGAGGATCTGGAGTGCTCTCATACCTCGATACCCTGGCTTAGTTCGATGACTTTCAATATCTCCGGGTCGGCATCTTGGCTTCTGATGGCAATCGAGACAAACCGTCGGCCGTCGAGTCGGTGCGGATCCGACACCGTACCGGGGTGGCGGTCGGCGAATGCCGCGCGGGCGTTGCGCTGTCGCGCATACGGCCGTCCGATACCGGACCGTGGGTCGCCGGACGGGCACTTGACGCCGGGCACGTACGTATCGACACCCGCCTCTAAGGTAACGGTGTTCCCGTTCACCGATGCCATGCGCTGACCGACCACCGTGCATCGCCGGTCGTCAGGCAGAGCGCGGCGGGCATGGTCGCGGCCGAGGACGACGTCGGCCCGACTACCAACACCGCGATCGCGGTGACCCATGCGACCGGCAGGCTCGGCGCTCGTTTGCTGCGCTGAGTTCTGGCCATCGGAGGTCCCCTGGTATGCCGATCCGTCCCGTCCCTGGGTCGCTATGACTAATGGTCGGCACTGCATTACGTCAGTCACTACGTGAGGCCGGCAATCACGTGTCCATCGCCGACCGTCCACCGAAGTGGAGGACAGCGGCGGCATCGGCGTGTCAGCCGGTAGGACGACCGCGCGACAATGCGGACAGGCCGAGCCGGCAACCGCGTCGCCGACTACGATCTCCGTATCGGAGAGGCACCGGTTCGCGCCTGTGTCGACCCGGACCGGGGTGGCGCTACCCGGGCGGTGCCGAGGCCACGTGCAAACCGGCGATCGGCGGTCGGCAGGGCCGCAGGGGCAGAGGAGCGGAGATGCCGGTACCGGATCCCGATGTGTCGGCCGGGATGTGCTCGGTCACGCTGCGACAGTTGCCGGTCCGTCGGGTGGTGGAGATCGCCGCGTCAGCCGGTCTGGCCTGCATCGAGTGGGGCGCCGACGTGCACGTGCCACCCGGCGACCGCAGCGGTGCGGAACAGGCGTCCGCGCTCGGTCTCGAGGCGGGGATCCGCGTGGCGTCATACGGCTCCTACTTTCGGGCCGGCCGGGATGGCCCCGATGACTTCGCTCCCGTGTTGGCGAGCGCGGTGGCGTTGGGCGCGCCGCGGATTCGAATCTGGGCCGGCGACGTCGGTTCCGCCGAAGCGACACCGCACCAGCGCCGGGCCGTTACCGCGGTGGTGCGCTCGGTGGCCGACCGGGCCGTCGATGTCGGCGTACAGCTGGCATTCGAATTCCACGGCGGCACCCTGGCCGATACCGCGGAGTCCGCACTGCGCCTGCTGCACGACGTGGACCACGAGGGGGTCCGCACGTACTGGCAGCCGCCGGTCGGCGCCGCCGACAGCGATGCGCTCCAGTCACTCGAATGCGTTCTGCCGTGGGTCACGGCGGTGCATGTGTTCTCGTGGTGGCCCGGGGTGCAGCGGCTCCCGCTGCAGGCCCGGGAACCGTTGTGGTGTTCGGTGTTCGGACTGCTGCGCTGCAGCGCGCGGCGCCACGATGCCCTGCTCGAGTTCGTCCGCGACGACGACCCCGCCCGCGTGGCCGCGGACAGCGCGGTCCTCGTTCGCCTGGCCACCGGTGTGACACCATAGCCGCGTCCCGACGCTCGCACGTGGTGCTGGAGTGACGATGGCTATCGACGATCGGCGGCTCTCCCCGTTCACCGGCAGCACCCGGCGGCGGTGGGCCGAGACCGCGGACGGCATGCTCCTGGCCCTGCGCGCGTTCGCGTCCCCCGACCACGCCCGG
>JAVHWE010000385.1:0-4571 GCA_032160285.1 Micromonosporaceae bacterium
CAGCGGCCAGGCGGCGCCCCTGACCGGGCAGGGCGTCGGCATCGCCCTGATCGACACCGGTGTCGCGCCGGTACCCGGACTCCAGGCCTCCGAGGTGGTCAACGGCCCGGACCTGTCATTCGAGTCGCAAGCACCCGCACTGCGCTACCTCGACACCTATGGCCACGGTACCCACATGGCTGGCATCATGGTCGGCCATGACAGCGCGTCCGGGCTGACCGGACTGGCGCCGAAGGCGAAACTCACCTCCGTCAAGATCGGGACCGCGACCGGCGCCGTCGATGTGTCGCAGATGATCGCCGCGCTGGACTGGGTGGTCAAGCACCGCGGCGACGATCCGGCCAACCCGATCAAGGTCATCAACCTCTCGTACGGGTCCGGTGGCAACCCGCCGACCTGGACCGACCCGTTGCAGTTCGCGGCCGAGAAGGCGTGGCAGGCCGGCATCGTCGTGGTCGCCGCCGTCGGCAACGCCGGCAAAGCCGCGCTACAGATCACCAACCCGTCCACCGATGAGTGGATCATCGGCGTCGGCGCCACGGCGACCAAGGGTACGGTGGCCACCGCCGACGACGAACTCGCGCCGTTCACCAACCTGGCCGCGGCCGGCAAGCAGGTGAACGTGCTCGCACCGGGTACGTCGATCGCCTCGCTGCGCGACAACGGATCCAACATCGACACCGCGTACCCGGCGGCACGGGTTGGCGACACCCTGTTCCGCGGCAGCGGCACCTCGCAGGCGACCGCCGTCACCTCGGCGGCGGCGGCCCTGCTGTGGCAGGCCAGGCCGACGGCGAAACCGGACCAGATCAAAGACTGGCTGACGAAGGGCGGCACGTTCCTGCCCACCGGCAAGGCCGCCTCGATGGGTCTGCTGGAGATCAACGTCAACGGGGCATTGACCCGCAGCGCCATCGCGACGCCGACCCCCACCTGGAACAAGTCGACCGGAGTCGGCCTGCTCGGCGCCGCCCGCGGTACCAGCTACGTGATGAACGACAACGTACCGCTAATCGGCGAGACGGCGGTGTGGGGCCCGCTGCTCACCCCGACGTGGGCGCCGAAGTCGGCCGCCCAGACCTCCTGGTCGGGTGGGCTGTGGATGGGTTACCGGGTCGCCGGCGACGGCTGGACCGGTACCTCCTGGGCGTCACGGACCTGGGCGACCGCCACCTGGACCGGCACGCCGTGGGGCGGCAGCACCACCTGGACGGACCCGGCCTGGACCGGCCGCACCTGGTCCGGCCGCACCTGGTCGACCGGGGCCTGGTCGGGCCGCACCTGGTCCAGCGACGACTGGTCCAACGCGTACTGGGGATGATCCGGTCCGGCGCCGGGGGGGTTACCCCTTCCGGCGCCGGAATGCGCGTGAACGGGCCGGTACGGCGAACTACGCTCGCCGGGTGCCCGCCACGCCGACCCGGTACACCTCACCCGACGAGGACAGCGCCCGCTGGCTCGGATTCTCCTTCCGCGACGGCGACATCGTCATCAGTACCCGGTCCAAGAGCGGCACCACCTGGATGCAGATGATCTGTGCGCTGCTGGTGTTCCAGACCGCGGACCTGCCGGCCCCGCTGGTGTCGTTGTCACCCTGGCTGGATTGGCTGATCACGCCCCGCGAGACGGTGTTCGCCCACCTGGCCGCACAGCGACACCGGCGGTTCGTCAAGACACACACCCCGCTGGACGGGGTACCGCTCGACCCGCGCGTGACGTACATCGTGGTGGCCCGGCATCCGCTCGACATGGCGGTGTCGCTGTACCACCAGGGCCAGAACCTCAACCGCGAACGGATGAGGGACCTGATCAGCGCGGCCGAGCCGGCCAGCGCGGCCGAGCCGGCGGGGGCGGCGATCCGCCCTGAGCTGCGCGAGTGGCTGCTGTCGTGGATCGAGCGGGATCCGGCACCGGCCGACGAGCTGGACTCGCTGCCGGGGGTGGTGTGGCACCTGTCCGACGCCTGGGCCCGTCGGCACGCACCGAACGTGCTGCTGGTGCACTACGACGACCTGATCGCCGACCTCGACGGCGAGATGCGCCGGATCGCGGCGCGGCTCGACATCAACGTGCCCGACGCCGGCTGGCCCGGCCTGGTCGAGGCGGCCACATTCGAGCGGATGCGCGCCCGGTCGGCGCAGCTGGCCCCGGACTCGGCGGGCATCCTGAAGGACCGGGCCGCCTTCTTCCGCCGGGGTCGCTCGGGGTCCGGCCGGGACATCCTCACCGCCGACGAGTTCGCCCGCTACGAGGCCCGTACCGGCGAACTCGCCCCGCCGGGCCTGCTCGCCTGGCTGCACCGTCGATAACTGGCGTGGCCGCTAGGCGGTGGCCCGCAGCGCTGTCGGTGTGCCGCTGCCGGTGTTGTCGCTGACGTCACTGACCACGATCGCGGTGTTGGGGCCGGCCGCCCCGGGCCGGGTATCCCCCGCGGCCGCGGCGACCCCGACAGCGGCGACGCCCGCCGTGGACTGGACGTTCCCAGCCGACGAGGCGACCCTGAAGGACGTCGCCCGGAGCATCCGCGCCGACACCGCGTATGACCAGGGCTACACCGGCAAGGGCGTGGGGGTGGCTCTGATCGACACCGGGGTGCTTCCGATCCCCGGACTGACCTCCGGCAACGTCGTCAACGGGCCTGACCTGTCCATCGAGAGCCAGATCCCGGGCCTGTACCAGAAGGACGGCTACGGTCACGGCACCCACATGGCCGGGATCATCGCCGGCCGGGACAGCATCAACGGCACCGGCTTTCGGGGCATCGCCCCCGATGCCAAGCTGACCTCGATCAAGGTCGGCGCCGCCGACGGCGCGGTCGACGTCTCCCAGATGCTCGCCGCGATCGACTGGGTGGTCAAGCACCGTAACGACGACCCGGCGAACCCGATCCGGGTACTCAACCTGTCCTACGGCACGGATGGCCTGCAGAGCCGTGACATCGACCCGCTGGTGCACGCCGCCCAGACGGCGCGGAAGGCGGGCCTCCTGGTCGTCGTCGCCGCCGGCAACAACGGTGCGACCGCCAGGGTGTCCAACCCGGCCATCGACAGGTACGCCCTCGTCGTTGGCGCCAGCCACCACAAGGGCACCACCCAGCCGCTGGACGACACGGTGTCCTCCTTCAGCAGCCTCGGCGACGGCGACCGCATGGTGGACGTGCTCGCCCCGGGCCGGTCGATCGTCTCGCTACGCGCCCCCGGCTCGTACATCGACACCAACTTTCCCACCGCCCGGGTCGGTGACCGCTACTTCAAGGGCAGTGGCAGCTCCGAAGCCGCCGCCGTGGTCTCCGGTGCCGCCGCGCTGCTCTTCCAGCGCTGGCCAACGGCCCGGCCCCAGGACTTCAAGGGCATGTTCCAGAGCCGGAGCACCTACCTGCCCAACGCCACCGGCCGTGATCTCGGATACGGCGGCGAGCTGGACCTCGCGAAAATGCTCGGTTCGGCCCTGGTCGAGGCAAAAACCCAGACCTGGACGCCGAGCCTCGGCACGGGCACCCTGCAGGGCGCCCGCGGCACGGCCGCGATCACGTTCGGCTCCGACCCGCTGAAACTGACCGGCGAGATCGACATCTTCGGGCTGCCGTTCAACACGGCCGCCTGGGCCGCCGCGAGCACGGCCGGTACGTCCTGGCAGGGCGGCTACTGGATGGGACGGTCATGGACCGGCACGGGCTGGGCGACCTCCGCCGACGGTATGGCGTCCTGGACCGGCCGTACCTGGTCCGGTCGTACGTGGTCCGGCCGCACGTGGTCCAGTCTGGCCTGGTCCGGCCGCACCTGGAGCGGGCGCACCTGGTCCAGCGCCGGCTATGGCCCGACCCCGGCTTGGTCCGGCGCAACCTGGCAGGGCGCCAGCTGGTCCAGCAGCAGCCGCACCACCGGCTGGCTACTCGGAGCGTAACGATAAGCAGCTACGCGTACGTCGCGGAGCAAAGGCAACACAAGGACGCGGCCATGCATGTCTCTCGAGGACGTGACCGAGCTGACGACTGGCGCCGAGCGCACCCGGTGACGCGGCGTTCCCCAGCCTCGGGTAATGACCATGTGCCGCTGGGGAGAAGACCTGGGGTGTCGGAGTCGGCCCCGTTCAGTACGGTCGGGCACCTGGCGGTGCTGCGGGTGGGTACCGGTTTCGTGGCCGTGTGCGGATTGACGCACCCTCGGTGTTGCAGGGCGGCATGAGCGCCGCACGGGTGGTGGGGCGGCCGGGTCGGTGCCGTCGGGGTGAACTGGTCGTTCAACCGGATGGTGGGGCGCGCGAACACCGGAGCGACTGCCCACTCGCAACTCTTCAGCGGTACCCGCACCGGCGGCCTCGGCCTGCTACGCGACCGGCATGACCTGTACCTGATGGCCGCCGAATGCGACATCTGCTGGACCGTCGTCGGGCAGGCCGCCCGGGGCGGCCGCGACGACGACCCGCTCGCTGTCGTACGCCGGTGCGAAGGCGAGACCGCCATCCAGCGCAAATGGCTGCCGGGCCGGATGAAACAGGCCGCGCCACAGGCACTCGTCGTCGCAGACGGATTTGCCGTGGGTCGCGTATCGGCGACGTTCGCCGCCACTATG
>JAVHWE010000558.1:0-9504 GCA_032160285.1 Micromonosporaceae bacterium
GGGCGAAGGCCGCCGAGCAGGGGCTGCGGGTGGTGACGCCGGCCGAGGCGGCAGCCGAGGCCGATGTGATCATGCTGCTCGCCCCGGACACCGCCCAGCGCAAGATCTACGCCGGGTCCATCCTGCCGTCGCTTAGCGCGGGCAAGGCGCTGTTCTTCGGCCACGGCCTCAACATCCGGTACGGGCTGATCGAGCCACCGGCCAATGTGGACGTCGCCATGGTCGCCCCGAAGGGCCCCGGTCACCTGGTCCGGCGCCAGTTCGTCGACGGCAAGGGCGTTCCGGTACTGGTGGCGGTCGAGCAGGACGCGTCGGGTGGCGCGTTCGCGCTCGCTCTCGCGTACGCGAAGGCGATCGGCGGCACCCGGGCCGGCGCGATCCGGACCACCTTCAAAGAGGAGACCGAGACCGACCTGTTCGGCGAGCAGGCGGTGCTCTGCGGGGGTGCGTCGGCGCTGGTGCAGACCGGCTTCGAGGTCCTCACCGAGGCCGGGTACGCGCCGGAGATCGCGTACTTCGAGTGCCTGCACGAGCTGAAGCTGATCGTGGACCTGATGTACGAGGGCGGAATCGCGCGGATGCGCTACAGCGTCTCCGACACGGCCGAGTACGGCGACTACACGCGCGGCCCGCGGGTCATCGACGAGCGCACCAAGAATGAGATGCGCAAGATCCTCGCCGAGATCCAGTCCGGCGAGTTCGCCCGGGAGCTGATCGCCGAGGACGACGCCGGTCGGCCCAACTTCACCAAGTACCGCGAACAGGCGGCCGCCCACCCCATCGAGCAAACGGGCAAACAGCTCCGCGACATGATGAGCTGGATCGACCGCCCCCTCACCGAGACCGCCTGACCCTGTCGGAGATCTTGGACACATGTGCTATCCCCGGCTAGCACATGTGTCCAAGATCAGTTCGTGCGAATATGATCTGATCTCATGACGGTTCCGACTGATCGTTGCGTGGTCCTGGTCGCCGAGGAACTTTCGCCGGCGGCGCTAGCGGTGCTCGCGGAGGACTTCGATCTCCGGCAGGTGGACGGAACGGACCGGGCGGCGCTGCTCGCGGCGCTCGGCGAGGCCCACGCGGTGATCGTTCGCAGCGCCACCCGGATCGACGCCGAGGCGGTCGCCGCCGCACCCCGCCTGCGGGTCGTCGCCCGGGCCGGCGTGGGGCTGGACAACGTCGAGGTACCGGCGGCCACCGCCCGGGGCGTGATGGTCGTCAACGCGCCGACCTCGAACATCGTCTCCGCCGCCGAGCAGGCCGTCGCGCTGCTGTTCGCGGTCGCCCGGCACACCGCCACGGCGAGTGCGGCGCTCAAGGGCGGCGAGTGGAAGCGGACCCGGTACACCGGGGTCGAGGTGAGCGGCAAGACCGTCGGCGTGGTCGGGCTGGGTCGGATCGGGGTGCTGTTCGCCCAGCGGATGGCGGGTTTCGGCGTCCGGCTGATCGCCTATGACCCGTACGTCCAGCCGGCCCGCGCGGCCTCGTTCGGGGTACGCCTGGTCGGCCTCGACGAGCTGCTCGCCGAGAGCGACTTCATCTCGATCCACCTGCCGAAGACGCCGGAGACGGTCGGCCTGATCGGCGCCCGGGAACTGGCCACCGTCAAGCCCGGGGTCCGTATCGTCAACGCGGCGCGCGGCGGCCTGGTCGACGAGCAGGCGCTGGCCGACGCGATCGCCGAGGGCCGGGTCGGCGGCGCCGGTATCGACGTGTACGCCAAGGAGCCGTGCACCTCCTCGCCGCTGTTCGCCTTCGACACCGTGGTCGCGACCCCGCACCTCGGCGCGTCCACAGTGGAGGCGCAGGAGAAGGCCGGGCTCGCGGTGGCCCGCAGCGTCCGGCTCGCGCTGCGGGGCGAGTTCGTCCCCGACGCGGTCAACGTCCAGGTCGGCGGCGTGGTCGCCGAGGACGTCCGGCCCTTGCTGCCGCTGGCCGAGAAGCTGGGCCAGGTCTTCACCGCCGTGGCCGGAGGCTTCGCCGCCGCCGTCACCATCGAGGTGCGCGGCGAGATCACCGGCTTCGACGTGTCCGTGCTGAAGCTCGCCGCCACCAAGGGTCTGTTCACCGCGGTGGTGGAGGAGCAGGTCACGTACGTGAACGCGCCGCAGCTCGCCGCCGACCGGGGCGTCGACGTCACCCTGGCGACGTCGCCGGAGTCGGTGGAGCACCCCAACCTGGTCACCATCCGCGGGGTGCTGCCCGACGGGCGGGTGGTGTCGGTCTCCGGTACCCACGTCAGCGGTCCGCGCGAGGTGTCCAAGCTGACCGAGCTCGACGGGTACGCGCTGGACCTGCCGGCCGGCGGGGTGCTGCTGTTCTTCCGGTACGTCGACCGGCCCGGCATCGTGGGCGCGGTAGGCTCGATCCTCGGCGAGGCCGGGGTGAACATCGCCTCGATGCAGGTGGCCCGGCGTACCGCCGGCGGCGAGGCGCTGATGACGCTCACCGTGGACAACCCGGTCCGGCTCGACCTGCTGGCGGTGGCGGCCGACGCGGTCGGCGCCACGTCGGCGAGCACCGTCGACCTGACCGCCGTGTAGGCGGGTGGCTTTCCATACCTTGGGAGTCGGTTACCGAAGGCTAGGACGATGCCCTAACGTTCGGTGGTCGGTACGTGGGGGCGGAGATCGGGGTGGCAGTGGCGCGGATCGCGGTGGTGGCCGGCGACGGTATCGGGCCCGAGGTCGTCGCGGAGGCACGCAAGGTGCTCGACGCGGTCCTGCCCGGCACCGAGACCACCGAGTACGACCTGGGCGCCGCCCGCTACCACGCGAGCGGCGAGGTGCTGCCCGACAGCGTGCTCGACGAGTTGGCGCGCCACGACGCGATCCTCCTCGGCTCGGTGGGCGACCCGTCCGTGCCGCCCGGCGTGCTGGAGCGCGGGCTGCTGCTGCGGCTGCGGTTCGAGTTCGACCAGTACGTGAACCTGCGGCCGTCGCGGCTGTGGCCCGGTACGGTGGGGCCGCTGGCCGGCCCCAAGCCGGGTGAGATCGATCTGGTCGTGGTCCGCGAGGGCACCGAGGGCCTGTACGTGGGCGCCGGCGGTAGCCTGCACCCCGGTACGCCCGCCGAGGTGGCCACCGAGGAGAGCCTCAACACCCGGTACGGCGTCGAGCGGGTGATCCGCGACGCGTTCGCCCGCGCGGCCGGCCGCGAGCGGCAGAAGGTGACCCTGGTCCACAAGACCAACGTGCTGTCGCACTCCGGCGACCTGTGGGCCCGCGCGTTCACCGCGGTGGCCGCCGAGCACCCCGCGATCACGACCGAGTACCAGCATGTCGACGCGGCCGCGATGTTCCTCGTCACCCAGCCGCAGCGCTACGACGTGATCGTCACGGACAACCTGTTCGGCGACATCCTGACCGACGTGGCGGCCGCGGTGACCGGCGGCATCGGGCTCGCCGCGAGCGGCAGCATCAACCCCGAGCGGGTACACCCGTCGACCTTCGAGCCGGTACACGGTTCGGCGCCGGACATCGCCGGTCGCGGCATCGCCGATCCCGTCGCCGCCGTCCTGTCCGTCTCCCTCCTGCTCGACCACCTCGGCCACCCCGAGGCGGCGCGGCGGGTCCGTACCGCGGTCGGCGCGGAGCTGGCCGGGCGTACCCCCGGCGCACCGCTCCGTACCGTCGAGACCGGCGACCGGCTCGCCGCCGCGGTATCCGCCTGACCCGGTCACGGGCCCGCTCAGGCGCCGGATCCGGCGGCCGACGGGCGAGTGCGCGGATCGCGCCGGGCCGCCACCCCGGGGCTCCCGCATGAACGACCGTTCGGGGTAAGTTGCAGCTACCGCCGGCACGGCCGGCCGTGTTCCGGTATGTCCGGGGAATCCAATTCGTCGTGTGGAGGGCAGTACGTATGAACGGCGGTGAGAGCCTCGAATTCGAGATTCATCCGAATCCGGCGCCGGTATCCGCCGCCGACCGGTCCGCGCTGATCGCCAATCCCGGCTTCGGGCGGATCTTCACCGACCACATGGTGACCATCCGGTACGCCGACGGCAAGGGCTGGTACGACGCCCGGGTCGAGGCGCGCGCACCGATACCGATGGATCCGGCGACCGCGGTGCTGCACTACGCGCAGGAGATCTTCGAGGGGCTCAAGGCGTTCCGGGCCGACGACGGCGGCGTGACGGTGTTCCGCGCGGACGCCAACGCCCGCCGATTCCGGATGTCCGCGCGGCGGATGGCCATGCCCGAGATGCCTGAGCGGCTGTTCGGAGATTCGCTGAAGGCGCTGGTCGACATCGACCGTGAGTGGGTGCCCGACGATCCGGAGGGCAGCCTGTACCTTCGCCCGTTCATGTTCGCCAGCGAGGTGTTTCTCGGCGTCAAGCCGTCGGCGGAGTACCTGTACCTGGTGATCGCCTCTCCGGTCGGGCCGTACTTCAAGGGCGGCGTCTCGCCGGTCGCGGTGTGGGTGTCCAGCGAGTACACCCGGGCGGCGCCGGGCGGTACCGGGGCGGCCAAGTGCGGCGGCAACTACGCCACCAGCCTGGTCGCGCAGGCGGAGGGCATCGAGCACGGCTGCGACCAGGTGGTGTTCCTGGACGCGGTCGAACGTCGCTACGTCGACGAACTCGGCGGCATGAACATCTTCTTCGTCCTCGACGACGGCAGCCTGATCACGCCTCCGCTCGGCACGATCCTGCCGGGCATCACCCGCGACTCGATCCTGACGCTCGCCGCGGAGCAGGGGCACCGGGTGATCGAGGAGCCGTACGCGTTCGACCGGTGGCGGGCCGACGCGGCCAGCGGACGGCTGCGCGAGGTGTTCGCCTGCGGCACCGCGGCCGTGCTGACCCCGATCGGCACGGTCCGCTCGACGGACGGCGAGTTCGTGGTCGGCGACGGCGGTACCGGCGAGGTCACCGCCCGGCTACGCCGGACCCTGGTCGACATCCAGCGCGGCCGCGGGGCCGACCGGCACGGCTGGGTCGAGCGTCTGGTCTGAGACACCGGGCCCGATCGGCGGGAACCGGCGGCCGGTGCGCGTGCGTCCAAGCTCAACCTGTCGCACGTTTCCGGAGGTCCTCTGTGACGACGATCCACTTCACGGCGCTGCCACTGGCCACCCTCACGCTCACCGCGCACACGCGGCCGGTCCCGCCGCCGGCCGGCCGAGCGACCGAGCGTACCGATCAACGTAGGGACCTCGACGGCGCGCACCGCGAAGCCCGGCCAGACCACTGAGTTTCCGGTTGCCGGTGCCGGGGCCACTCGCCGGGGTCCCGGCACCCGCCCGCCCGCAGACGGCGGCCTGCCGGCAGACCGCGGCCGCCACTCTGCGGGGTGAGCGCGGGATCTCGAAATGCGGAAACCCCTTCCGCGATACGGACCGACGTGGCATTGTTCCCCCCGTGACCGGAGTCCACGCTCACCTGATTATCGGCCCCTAGCGCGCCCAGCTGACCCGACGCTGAGCGCGCAGACCTCTCGCATCCGCGAGGGGTCTTTTTGTGTGGAGAAAGGCTGACAGACGATGCAGGTATACGACACCACGCTGCGCGACGGGGCCCAGCGCGAGGGGATCACGTACTCGGTGGGCGACAAGCTCGCGGTGGCGCGGCTGCTCGACGACTTCGGGGTGGCCTTCATCGAGGGTGGCTGGCCGGGGGCACTCCCCAAGGACACCGAGTTCTTCCGGCGCGCCCGCACCGAGCTCACCCTCAGGCACGCCCTGTTCTGCGCCTTCGGCGCGACCCGCAAGGCGGATACCAAGGTCGACAACGACCAGCAGGTACGCGCGCTCCTCGACGCCGAGACCCCGGTGGTGACACTGGTCGCCAAGTCGGACGTGCGGCATGTTGAGCGGGCCCTGCGCACCACCCGGGACGAGAACCTGGCGATGGTGCGTGACACCGTGGCGTACCTCGTCGCCGAGGGCCGGCGGGTGTTCCTGGACTGCGAACACTTCTTCGACGGGTACCTGTTCGATCCGACCTACGGCCCCGAGGTCGCCGCCGCCGCGTTGCAGGCTGGCGCCGAGGCCGCCGTCATGTGCGACACCAATGGCGGGATGCTGCCGTCGAAGATCACCCGGGTGATCGGCGAGGTACGCGAACGCCTCGCCGCCCGACTGGGGGTTACCGCCGACCGGGCGGTGACCATGCTCGGCATCCACTGCCAGAACGACACCTCCTGCGCGGTCGCCAACACGGTCGCCGCGGTCGAGGCCGGCGTACCGCACTTCCAGTGCACCGCCAACGGGTACGGGGAGCGCCCAGGCAACGCCGACCTCTTCGCCGTCGTGGCCAACCTCGAACTGAAGCTCGGGCTGCCGGTCCTACCGGACGGTTGCCTGGATCAGATGGTGCGCGTTTCGCACGCCATCGCGGAGATCGCCAACATCGCACCCGACACCCACCAGGCCTATGTCGGGTCGTCATCGTTCGCCCACAAGGCGGGCCTGCACGCGAGCGCGATCAAGGTCGACCCGTTGCTCTACAACCACGTGGAGCCAACGGTCGTCGGAAACGACATGCGCATCCTGGTCACCGAGATGGCCGGCCGGGCCAGCGTCGAACTGAAGGCGCGCGAACTCGGCATCGATCTCGGCTCGCAGCCGGAGACGCTGTCGCGGGTCACCAGCAGGGTCAAGGAACTGGAGGCGGGCGGCTGGTCGTTCGAGGCCGCGGACGCGTCGTTCGAGTTGCTGGTCCGCACCGAGATGGCGGACGGCGCGCTGGCCCGCCCGTTCACCCTGGAGAGCTACCGGGTGCTGGTCGAGCACCGCGAGGACGGCGCGGTGGTCAGCGAGGCCACCGTCAAGATCCGGGTACGGGGGGAGCGGGTCATCGCCGTGGCCGAGGGCAACGGTCCGATCAACGCCCTGGACGAGGCGCTCCGGGTGGGCCTGAACCGGCACTATCCGGACCTGGCGACGTTCGAGCTGGCCGACTACAAGGTACGCATCCTGGAGGGCAGCCACGGTACCGGCGCGGTGACCCGGGTCCTGCTGGACACCGCGCGCGACGGTGCCGGCTGGACGACGGTCGGCGTCCACGAGAACGTGGTGGAGGCGAGCTGGCATGCCCTGGTCGACGCCCTCACGTACGGCCTCTCGCACCCGCCGACCTCGACCGCCCAACCGGTGGCCCCGGCGCCGGCCGACCAGACACGGATGAACAGGGTCTGAGCTCCGCTCCACCCGACTCGCCGGGTGGAGCGGGTCAGCCGGCGGGGAGGACCAACTCGGCGAAGATGGCGTGGTGGTCGCTGTTGCGGACGGTGAAGACCGCGTACCGGGCGACACCGGCTCGGCGGTCGGCCAGTATGTGGTCGATGGTGACCGGCGGCACCGGCGTGCCGTCGAAGGGCCAGGTCGGTCGCAGGCCCCCACCGCGGACGTCGGCGGCGTCGCGGTACCCGCTCGCGATCAGCCGGCGGAACTCGGTGTGATCGAGGGTGGAGTTGAAGTCTCCGGCGAGCACCCGCAGCCCCGCCCCGGGGGTGGCCGGCGGCTCGTCGATCAGGTCGGCCCGCCAGCAGGCCACCATCGTCGGCGACGACGGGGCGCATGGGTGCGCCGACTCCACCGCGACGCCGCCCACGCCCGGTACCGATACGGTGGCGCGGGCCTGCGTGAAGCCCGACCGCTGGGTGCGCAGGCCGTCGTCGCGTAGCGGGTACCGGCTGAAGAGCCCGGAACCTTCGGTACCGACGATCGGGTACGACACCCGGTGCGGGAGCAGGTCGGCGAGGCCGGCCGCGTCCAGCCGCCGCTCCGCGTCCGGGGTGAACTCCTGCAGCGCCAGCAGATCGACGCGCTCGCGCCGGACGAGCTCCACGATGCTCCGCGGGTCGGCGCCGCCGACGAGCATGTTGGAGCTGAGTATGCGCAGCCGCGGGCCGGCCGTGGCCACTGCGTGGCCGGGGACGGCGCGGGGCAGCACGCACGCCAGCAGCGCGGCCGCCGCCAGGCCCGCCACACCGGCCGCCCACCAGGTGCGCAGGGCCAGGGCGGCGGCGAGGACGGCGACCGATCCGAAGGCGACGTACGGCGTGAACGAGATCAACATGATCACCAAGCCGCCGGTGTCGAGACCGAACACGCGCACCAGGGCCCATCCGGCGCACGCCGCCACCAGCAGCCACACGCCGACCACCGCGGCCGCGTGTATCGACGGGGACACGCGCTGGGCCACGGTGGCGGGCAGGACCGACATGTCCGCGAAGGTAGCCCGGTCGTGCCAGCGGCCGGCCCGGTTTCGCGGTATCGGGACCGGAACTTCCGGCTAGACGGACAACCGCCCGGGCGCACCCGGGTGTGGGCATACAGAATGGCGGGGTGATCCGACTTCGCGCGCGGCCGCGCGGTGCGCGCCCCACCGACGAGGTGATGACCGCCCGGGTAAGCCGGCTGCGGCGGCTGCTCGGCGAGATCGACGGTGAGTTGGGCCGGGCGCACCTGCCGGCCTGGTTGCGGCCCACACAGACGGAGAGCCGGTGGCCGGCGGGCGTCGCCGTGCTCGCGGCGATCGCCCTGCAGTGGTCGGTGAACAAGAACCTGGCGTTTTCGCCGAAGTGGTTGCTACCGGCGATCGAGCTCGCGTTGTTCGCGGTATTGACGATTGCCGATCCAGTCCGGATCAACCGGGAATCGGCGGTGCTCCGGATCGTCAGCATCGCGCTGGTCGTGGTCGCCTCGATGGCGACCGTCTGGTCGGCCGCGCGTCTGGTGGATCAGCTGGTCCACCACGTTGCGATCGATGCGTCCCGGTTGCTGCTCAACGGTGGTGCCATCTGGCTGACCAACGTCATCGTGTTCGCGCTGTGGTACTGGGAGGGCGATCGGGGCGGGCCCGCCGCCCGGGCGAACGCCAGCGACGACTACCCGGACTTCCTGTTCCCACAGATGACCGCGCCGGAAATGGCGCCGGCGAACTGGGAACCGACCTTCGTCGACTACTTCTACCTGTCGTTGACCAACGCGACAGCGTTCAGCCCGACCGACACGCTGCCGTTGTCGCGCTGGGCGAAGCTCACGATGGCAGCCGAATCGGTCGTGTCACTGTTGACCGTCGCGCTGCTGGTTGCCCGCGCGGTCAACATTCTGAAATGACGTCCAGCAGCGCGGCCCGAAGCGGCGCCGCGCGGTCGGCGAACCGACGCTGCGCGGCGACGTATTCGGCGCGCCCGTCCGGGGTCTCCACCCGCACCGGGGGGTACCCGAGGTCGGCCAGGTCGTAGGGGCTCGCCCGCATGTCCAGTCCGCGGATGTCGCGGGCCAGTGCGAAACAGTCCGCGACCAGTTCGGCGCCGGTGAGCGGGCTCAACGTGTACGCCCACTTGTAGAGGTCCATGTTGGCGTGCAGGCAGCCCGGCTGCTCGAATGCCACCTGCGTGGCGCGGTCGGGTCGCAGCACGTTGAGCGGGCGCGCCGGTTCGGTGAAGAACCGGTACGCGTCGAAGTGGCTGCACCGGTTCGTGCCCGCCTCGACCACCCGGTCGGTTCCGGCCGGACCCAGGCGCAGCGGCCGGTCATGGTGTCGGATCT
>JAVHWE010000578.1:0-6339 GCA_032160285.1 Micromonosporaceae bacterium
AGCGCCCCTGGCCGCGGTAGCGGGGTTCGCTGAAATCCTCGACGACGAACTGGTCGACGGCGCCGACCCCGTGTCGCTGCGTCCCCTCCTGGCCCGCATCGCGGGCGGCGTGGACCGGATGCGCCGACTCATCGACGACCTGCTCGTGTACGCCACGGCCCGCGATGGGCAGCTGCAGCTCCAGCCAGTCGACCTGCACAGCCTCGTCGGGGACGTCATCGCGGAACGCACCGCACACCTACGCGGCGGCAACGGCGGGCAACCGGCCCTGTTCCCCGACATCTACACCGGCCCGCTACCCCTCGTCCTCGCAGACAAGGCGATGACCCGGCAACTACTGGATAACGTCATCGGCAACGCCCTCAAATACACCCTGCCCGGACAGCCCGCCCGCATCGACATCTCCGCCGAACCCGGTGCCGACGGCTGGGCCCGCGTGCTGATCGCCGACCGCGGCATCGGCATCCCCGCCGCCGACCAACCCCACGTGTTCACCTCATTCCACCGGGCCGCCGCCCACACCACCTACACCGGCACCGGCCTCGGCCTGGCCATCTGCCACCGAGTCGTCGACCGCCACGGCGGCGCCATCACCGCCGCCGACAACCCCGGTGGCTGCACCCGCATCACCTTCACGCTGCCCACCATCGCGACCTTTCTCCCGCCCGCGCCAGCAACGAATGACCGCAAGATCCACCATTACCCCACCTACACCGTCCGTGCAGACATGTCACGGGTCGAGGAAGATCCGGGTCGAAGCGGGAAGCTCTAACCCGACCAGTATCGAACCGGGCAGATCGGGTTCGAAATCTCCGCGACCCGATCTATGATCGATAATGTACATTATGTCAACCTAGCCCGCCGGGAGCGCGATACACACCTTGTTGGCTTTGGCACAATCCACCGCGGCGACGCGTGTTATCCGGCGGTCCACCACAGGCCCACTGATCGCGACCGCCCGTCGGGCACTGACGAGTCCACCGTGGTCAGCGCCGCGTCGGCGCGATATGAAAGGCCCTGTCAAGAAAGCGCAGCAAACCGACAAGAAAAATAGGACCGGATCGCCGACCCTCGGTGGTACCCGTTGGTGATCCGCGCTGACGAATCCGCGTCGTAGGGTGGCAGCCATGGACGTCGTCGCCGGTGTGGTCCGGGCGCTGGGCATGGACGTGGACCCGCGTACGGGTCTCGACGTTACCGGCGGCTCCCCGGTGCTGGCCTCGCCGTACCGGGTCACGCCGGCCGCCACGGCCGCGGTTGCGGCGGCGACCCTGGGCATCGGCGAACTGTGGCGGCTGCGCGGCGGCCCCCGCGCCCGCGTCGCCGTCGACACGCGGCACGCGACGCTCGCCTTCCGCAGCGAACGGTACCTGCGCGTCGACGGCGAGACGATGGCGATCTGGGCCGAACTGTCCGGCGACTACCGGGCGGCCGACGGCTGGGTGCGGCTGCACGCCAACTATCCGGCGCACCGCGTGGCGATCACCCGCGCGATGCGCGTACCGGAAGATCGTTCGAAGCTGGCCGCCGCCGTGTCGGACCGGGCGGCGGTGGCTGTGGAGGACGCGGTGATCAGAGCGGGCGGTGCCGCGGCCGCGCTGCGGACGCCGCGGGAATGGCAGGGACACGAGCATGGTACGGCGGTCGCCGCGCTCCCCCTGGTGTCCATGGACCGCCTCGACCGGTCGCCGCCGCGGCCGCTGCCGGGCGGCGACCATCCACTGGAGAATGTGCGGGTCCTCGACCTGAGTCGGGTCATCGCCGGCCCGGTCGCCGCCCGGACCCTCGCCGCGTACGGCGCGGATGTGCTGCGGGTCGGCGCGGATCACCTGGCGTTGGTGCCGGCGCTGCTGATGGACACCGGGTTCGGTAAGCGATTCTGCCACCTGGACCTGCGTACCGACGCCGGCCGGGGCGTGCTGCGGGAGCTGGTGGCCGGTGCCGATGTGGTGATCCAGGCGTTCCGGCCGGGTGCGCTGGACCGGTGGGGTTTCGGCCCGGAGGCGTGCGCGAAGCTGCGCCCGGGGCTGGTGTATGTGTCGATCAGCGCCTGGGGTGAGGCCGGTCCGTGGGGCGGTCGGCGGGGGTTCGACAGCCTGGTGCAGTTGGCGACCGGCCTGGGCTGGAGCGCGGAGGGTCCGCTGTCACTGCCGGCCCAGGTGCTCGACCACGGTACGGGCTGGTTGGCCGCGGCCGCCGCGGTGGAGGGGCTGCGCCGCCGGCACACCGTGGGCGGGTCGTGGCACGCCCGGCTGTCGCTGGCCCGGACCGCCTGCTGGTTGGACAGTCTGGGTCGCACCGGCGCGTCCGATCCGGCGGAACTGGACTACCCGACGGATCTGGTATCCACGATGGACAGTGCGTTCGGTCGGCTGGAGTATCTGCGCCCGCCCGGCGGCATCGAGGGGTACCAACCACGGTGGACGACGCCGCCGCGGTTACCGGGTGCCGACGCCGCGGCGTGGGCGGTCGGGGCGTCGGCGGTCGACGCCCGGTAGGGCGCGACCGGACTGATCACTTCGCGACGGCGGATCGAGCCTGCAACGGCGATCAGGCCGGGACGGACACGCCGACACCGCCGCGGGTCTGCCCGCCGTACCGGGCGATCTCCCCGGTCAGGTCGAGCGGGCGGATCGGAGCGCCTTTGTCGGCGTCGTCGACGAGAGCGGCCGGCACCAGCCACACCACCTCGAACTCCAAGCCGTCGGGGTCCTTGGCGTACAGGCTCTTGGTGGTGCCGTGATCGGAGGACCCGACCAGGGCGCCGGCGTCGGTCAGCACACCGGCGATGCGTTGCAGCTCGGTGAGGGTGTCGACCTCCCAGGCCAGATGGTAGAGGCCGACGGTGGCCCGCCCGGCCGTGGACCGACCGGCGGCGGCGCCGATCTCGAACAGGCCGAGGTCGTGGTCGTTGCTGGAGTCGGGTGCCTGCAGGAACGCGGCGCCCGGCGCGGACATGACGGTACGGAAGCCGAGGGCGTCCCGGTAGAACGCGACGCTGCGCTGGACGTCGCCGACGTAGAGGACGGCGTGGTTGAGTCGGTGAACCGGCATGGTCCCACCGTACCGGATAGTTGAGATCTCAACAAGTACGGTAACCTGGGCGGTATGGCCGAACCGCGCTGGCTCGACGCCGAGGAGCAGCACACCTGGCGTGCCTTCGTCGCCGCCACCCACCTGCTCTTCGATCGACTCGACCGGGAGCTGCAACGCGACGCGGGCATGCCGCACGCGTACTACGAGATCCTGGTCTGGCTGTCCGAGATGCCCGATCGGGCCCTGCGGATGAGCGAGTTGGCCAGCCGCACCCGCTCGTCACGCAGTCGACTCTCACACGCCGTGGCCCGGCTCGAGGAGCGTGGCTGGGTGGTCCGCCGCGACTGTGACACCGACCGCCGGGGACAGGTCGCCACCATGACCGATGCCGGAGTCGCCGCGCTGGTCGCCGCCGCTCCCGGCCACGTCGCCGGGGTCCGCGCGCACCTGTTCGACCTGTTGACCCCGGCGCAACTGCGCGCGCTCCGCCAGATCAGCGAGACCCTCGCCGCCCAGCTCGACAACTAGCGGCCGGTGGTCGGACAGCGCCACGGCGGGGCTCTCGACCCGGCGGACCGGGGGCACCGACCCGCCACCGCGCGGATCGAGCAGGACGTGGTCGAATTGCAGCCGCGGCGCCGGACTCGGGTAGGTGGCCCGCCGCGCCAGCATCCGCCACCCCGACGCCAGGCCGCCCAGCCGGCCCGGCAGGTTGAGGTCACCGACCAGCAGCCTCGGCGCGGGCAGCAGCCGGAGCGCCGCGACGACCTGGCGCAGTTGGCGCACGTTCCACCCGGGGACAAACGACAGGTGGGTGGTGGCGACCGTGATCGGTCCGAGGTCGCTGTCGACCACGGCGGCAAGCAGCACCCGCGGCTCGTCGCGGAGCAGCAGCACCCCGCCGTCGCGGCCGGCAACCAGCACCGGGCCGCGTACCGGCGCCGCCGGCAGCCGGGTGATGTGCCAGGAGACGACGGGCGCCCGCACGGCCAAGGCGACACCGTACTGCGGCTCCCCCTCCCCCGGGTCCCTGTCGGTCGCCGCCCGAAACGACAGTCCCGGAGTACCGATGATCGCCGCGACGAACCGGTGATTGTGTTCGGGCACGGACATCGCCTGAGCTGCGATCATCGCGAGGTCGGCACCGTTGCTTCGCGGCTGGCCGCGATCGACCTCCTGCATGCCGAGCACATCGGCGCCGAGGACGGTGACCGCGTCGCGCAGCCGGTCGGAATCCACCATGCCGTCGCGCAGTGACCGTCCGTGCATCAGGTTGAATGTCGCAAGCCGCACAATCGTGCACGATAGGCCGCGACCTCAGGGTCGAGACCGGCGGACCGCCCCAATCCGACGCACAATATCGGTGACCGTCTTCCCGTCGCGCTGAGGGAAAACGTAAGATCACCGCGTCCCGCAGCCACATACGGAAATGTCTATAGGTTTATTGGATGACCGAAACCGTTCGACCCACCATCCGGCTCGCCGTGCAGTCCAGCCGGCGGCTGATGCGGGATGCGCTGGCCGGGTGCCTCGGCGCGGTGCCCGGTCTGGTCGTGGTCGGACACACCGCCGGCATCGACGATCTGCACCGGCTGTGCCTGCTGCGGCGACCCGACGTGATCGTCGTCGATGCCGGCCCGCTCTCCGCCGACGTGGTCGACGCCCTGCGGCCGGTGCGGTCGGCGATACCCACCGTCGAAATCATCATCGTGTACACCGAACTGACCGGCCCCGCCCTGCAGGCGGCCATCCGGGCCCGGCTGACCCGCCTGGTCCCCGCCGCGCAGGGCCTGGAAGGGCTGGTCCGCGCGGTGCGGCAACTGTCCGGTCCGGCCGGCCGGGCCGTGCCGGACGGGCTGGCCCTCACCGACCGGGAGATGGAGATCCTGCTCCTGCTGTCGACCGGTCACAGCGTGCCCGGCATCGCCACCCTGCTGGAGATCAGCCCGAACACGGTGGAGAACCACAAGCGTCGGCTGTACACGAAGCTCGCCGTCGGCAACCAGGCGCACGCGGCGTCCCGGGCGGTGTCGCTCGGGCTGACCGTGCCGACCGTGCCGGCCCGGCCGCCCCCGCTCGCGCCGACGGCGACCGAGCGTACGGGTGAGGATGGTCGCGACCCGCTGGTGGTGTTGTCCGGCCCACCCGGACCGACGCTGGACGAGGTCGCGCAGACCCTGCTCGCGGGGGCGATCACGGTTGCGCGGTCGCGGTACGACGCGATGCCGCCCGGCGAACAGCCCTGGGCGACCTGGAACCGTGGTCCCCTGATCACCGTCCTGGTGGACCCCCGATCGGTCGACTGGTCGTTCGCGGCGGCCGCCGGTTCCCCCGTCGTGGTGGTGCACACCGCGGGCGCCACCGGCGCCGACGTGACCTACGCGCTGGGCCGGGGTGCCCGCGCCGTCCTGCGGTGCGACCAGGTCCGCACCGACCTGACGGCGCTCCTGTCGCTGGTCGGCCGGGGGTACCTGGCGCTGGCCGCCGAGCACCTCACCAACCTGCCCGGCGACGTCCGCCGCGGTCTCGGCGGTGGCGCGGCCGGGCCGCCGGAGCTGACCGCCCGCGAGCGACAGATCCTGCACTCGATCGCCGACGGGCACACGGTCCGCCAGACCGCCCGGGTCCTGGGTATCGCGGCGAAGACTGTGGAGAACACGCAGGCCAGGCTGTTTCGCAAGCTGGGCGTTCGCAACCGCTCCGGGGCCCTGAACGCCGCGTACCACCTGGGCCTGGTGGACCCGACGATCGATCCGACCCTCGCGGGAAACCGGGTCCCCTAGGGGAAAGCCACTCCCCCCAAGGGGGTTCCGGTCTGGCGCGCACCCCGTCATATTGATTCATTTCTCTCAATATTTGTTGAAGGAATGTTAAGTCGCGCGCACGCACCGGAGGAGCTCCGTGAACCGCACCGGTCGGCCGCCCGCTCCCCCCTTCCGCCACCACGTCAGCCGGAGCGTCAGCCGCCGGAGCGTCCGACGCGGCGGCCCGGCACTCGCGACCGCCGCCGGCACCGTCGACCTGACCCGGCGGCTGGCCTGGCTGCCCCAGCGCGCCACCGCCAGCGGCCCGGCCGTCGAGCCCTCCGACATCCAGTTCGACGTCGACCGGCTCATCCCGCCGCCGATGGTCATCGACGGCGTACCGGTCCGTTTCGGGCCAATCCACACCATCTTCGCCACCGCCACCCTGGCCGGCACCCCGACGCTGCGCGACCAGCAGGTGTTCGCCGACGCCCTGGCCACCATCGAGCGGGCGTACCCGTACCTGCCCGGCGGGGTGATGACCCACGTCGCCTAGGCG
>JAVHWE010000615.1:0-2898 GCA_032160285.1 Micromonosporaceae bacterium
TGCACGCGATCAAGAAGGGGATGAAGGACGCGGTCGCCCCGCAGGCGCTCTTCGAGGACCTGGGCATCAAGTACGTCGGCCCGGTCAACGGGCACGACCTGCCCGCGGTCGAGCTGGCGCTGCGCCAAGCCCGCAACTTCGGCGGCCCGGTGATCGTGCACGCGGTGACCCGCAAGGGCTACGGTTACCGCCCCGCCGAGGACGACGAGGCCGACTGCCTGCACGGCCCCGGCGCGTTCGATCCGGAGACCGGCAAGGTGCTGGCGCCGGCGTCGGTCAAGTGGACCAGCGTCTTCGCCGACGAGCTGGTCGCCATCGCCGACGAGCGGGCCGACGTGGTCGGGATCACCGCGGCGATGGCCGAGCCGACCGGCATCGCGAAACTGATGCGCAGGTACCCGGACCGCGCCTACGACGTGGGCATCGCCGAGCAGCACGCGGTCACCTCGGCCGCCGGGCTGGCGGTCGGCGGCCTGCACCCGGTGGTCGCGGTGTACGCGACGTTCCTCAACCGCGCGTTCGACCAGGTGCTGCTCGACGTGGCGATGCACAAGCTGCCGGTCACGATCGTGCTCGACCGTGCCGGTATCACCGGACCCGACGGCCCCAGCCACTACGGCATCTGGGACATGGCGGTCTTCGGGGTGGTGCCCGGGCTGCGGATCGCCGCCCCCCGCGACGCCGCCACCCTGCGCGAGGAGCTGCGGGAGGCGGTCGCCATCGCCGACGGCCCGACCGTGGTGCGCTTCCCGACCGGTACCGTCGCGGCCGACCTGCCGGCGGTGGACCGGGTCGGACGGGTCGACATCCTCAGCCGGGCCGCCCGCCGCGATGTCCTGCTCGTCGCGGTCGGCGCGTTCGGCCACCTCGGGGTCGAGGTGGCGGGCCGGCTCGCCGAGCACGGGTACGGGGTGACGGTCGTCGACCCCCGGTGGGTCCGACCGGTACCCCCGGAGCTGGTCGGCCTGGCCCGCGACCACCGGCTGGTGGTGACCGTGGAGGACGGCGTGCGTACCGGCGGCGTCGGCGACGCGATCGCCAAGGAACTGCGCGACGCGGACGTCTGGGTACCCCTGCGCGACCTGGGGGTGCCGGTCGGCTGGCACCCGCAGGGCAGCCGCGCCGACATCCTGGCCTCGCTCGGGCTCACCGCCCAGGACGTGGCACGGCGGGTCACCGAGTGGGTGAGTCGCCTGGACGACACGCCGGTCGGCCGGACCGCCGCGATACCCATTGGCCGCCGCGCCGCCGGCTGACCCGGCCGGTCGGCGCACAATGACGGCATGGGACAGCCCGTCGGAGTGACCCACCCGGAACCACTGATCGATCTTGGCCAGCCGGGCGATGAGCTGCGCAGCGACCGTGGCGACGGTGGCGACGGTGGCGACGGCCCGGTCCGGACGCCCCGGGGCCTCGCGCTGACGCTGGTCGTCCTGCTCGTCGCGGCCGGCCTGGTCGCGGACACGCCGCCGCCCCGGTTCACCGTCCTGTTCTCGATGGTCGCCGTACACAACGACTTCGAGGTGCTCGGCGACCGGCTCTACCTGCTGGCCGGTCCGGACACGCCGAGCCAGATCAGCGCGTACGGGCTGCGCGACGGCCGGCAGCTGTGGCGCACCGGTGCGCTGACCGGGACGAGCTATGACACCGTCTACCAGGCGGGCGGGCGGATGCTGCTGGTACCCAATCCGTGCCTGTCCACGTCCGAGCACGTGAGCACGGTGGCCGTCGAGGCGGCTAGCGGACGGGAGGTCTGGCGGCGACCCGGCGTACCGGAGTGGCCGATTGCCGGCGGGCGTCTGGTCGTGTTGCGGGAGGCGGGCACGGGCTCCGGCTGCAGCGCGGCTTACCTGCCGATCGACGCGCCGCCGGACCGCTGGACCGCCGTCGACATGGCCACCGGCCGGCCGGTCTGGACACTGGACATACCGGTGTTGACCAGTGTCGCCTTCGACGCGAACGACGACGCCGACCTGGCCGACGGCGGTTCGGCCGGAGGTGGTCGCGGCGGCGGTACCGTGGCCGGGCCGCGGCGGGCCGTCTTCGTCGGCACGGACGGCTCGGTGACCAGCCGGGACCTGGCGACCGGGGCGGTGACCGGACGGATCACCCTGCCGGAGTTGGCGTCGCCCGCCGTGGCCGGGGTCGGCACCTCCCACACGGTGAACGGGCCGGACCTGACGGTCGCCGGTACCGTCGCCGTGGTCACCCGCCGCCTCGGCGCCACCGCCGAACTGACCGGGTACGACGTCGTCAGGCTGAACCGCCGGTGGAGCGTGCGCGTACCGGTCGGGCCGGCGGATCCCCGCTCGGCCGGTGACTTCGTCGCCACCGGCGGGTGTGGGCCCATGCTGTGCGTGTACGGGCCGGAAACGGTCTTCCTCGATCCGCATGACGGCCGGGAACGTTGGCGGACCACCCGATCGATCATCACGGTGCAGGGCGGCAACGGGCTGTTCGCCGATCCGACGCCCTCCGGCGAGGAGCCCTCCCGGGACCGCCTGAGCGTGTACGACCTGCGCACCGGCCGGTCGGTCGTCGACCTGTCCGGCTGGCGCGCGGTCTCCAGCCCGCGTTTCGACCGGCGCGTCCCGGTCCTCGCCGCGACCGTGGAAAACCACACCTGGCTGGCCACGCTCGATCTCGCCCGGGCCCGGCTCACCACCGTCGGCTCCGTCGCCGGCCTGTACTACGCCTGCATCGACGCGAACCCGTACCTGGTGTGCCGTCGGATCGACGCCTCCATCACGGTCTGGCGGACCCGCGCCCGATAGCCGGTACGGTGGCTCACGCGGACTTCACAGTCGGCACGTTGTGCTGGACGACGTGGGAGGAGACGGCCCGGTGCGGGTGCTCGTGATCGAGGATGAGACCAACCTCGCCGACGCGATCGCCCGT
>JAVHWE010000009.1:0-9120 GCA_032160285.1 Micromonosporaceae bacterium
CATGAAGGTCACCGTCGAGCGATCCATCAGCACGGCCGATATCGCCACTTTTTACGCGTTGTATGCTGCGGCGTTCGACCCGATCCGTACCAAGGCCACGGCCCGCCACACGTTGACGGCCGAGGAGTTCACGGCAGAGATGACCGACGAGCGGATCGACAAGTACGTCGCGTGGCACAACGACGGTCGGCCGATCGCGTTGAGTGCGCTGGCGACGGACCTGTCCGCCGTCCCGTGGATCAGTCCGGACTACTTCGCCGCCCGTTATCCAGCCAAGTTCAGCCGGGGCGCGGTCTACTACCTGATGTACACGCTGGTGCACCCCGACCACGTCTACCTGGGAGCGTTTCCCCAGGTCATGACCATGATTGAACGTCGGTGCATCGATGAAGAGGCGACGGCTGGATTCGACATCTGCGCGTACAACGGTGGGCGCAGCGTCGGTCGGGCAACCCTGGCGGTCGGCCGGTCGGAGGGTGCGACCATGGAGACCCTGGACGTACAGACGTACTACGCGGCGTCATTCGACCCGAAACCCGGCACCGCAGACGCCGGGCACGCACCCGGGGCCCAGCCCGAACGGTCAGAATCGCGATCCTCCGCCGATGTCGCTGCCACGGATGAAATCAGTGCCTCGGCGGACGTCGACATCGTCACCGCCGCCCAACGCCCGTTTCTCGCCATGGCCGTCGCCGACCTGCTCCGCGCCCGTTGGCCGGCGTTCATGCTCGATGGACACCCCGGCCACAAGGTGGACCTGACGGAACTGCTGATGACCCACATGGCCCATCAGGTGCTCCTGGTCGGCGCGGACGGCGCCCTTCTCGGTGCGGGTCTTTCCCTGCCGCTGTACTGGGACGGCACCGTCAACGGTCTGCCGGCGGGGTGGGATGACGCGATCACCGCCAGCGCGGGCGTGGGCGCGAGCGGTGTCGCCGCGAACGCGGTGTGTGCCCTTTCCATCACCACGGCGGAAGGCCGCAAGGGCCACGACGACGCCGCGCGGATCGTCGCCGGCATCAAGGAAGCCGCCCGCGACGCCGGCATGAAAGACGTGATCATCCCGGTTCGTCCGGTTCTCAAGACGCGTTACCCGCTCGTACCGATGGCCGACTACCTGACGTGGCTGACCGAGGACGGGCAGATCTTCGACCCGTGGGTGCGTCTGCACGTCGGGTTGGGCGCGACGGTACTCGGCCTCGCCGCGGACTCCATGACGATCAGCGGCACGGTCGCCGAGTGGCAGACCTGGCTCGGCATGCTCCTTCCCGGCAGTGCCCAGTACGTGATCAAGGGCGGGATCGCCCCACTCACCGTTGATCGTGAGGCCGACACCGGCGTGTATCGGGAGTCGAACCCCTGGGTTGTCCATCGTGGCGGAAGCTGATCGGCGGTTTGCCTCAACCGCGCCCTGGCGTTGCCGATCTTCCCGGGTGGCGACGCGAGTTCGTGTCTACCGTCGTGCGCGACGCGGGGGGCAACGCTTGATTCTGAGACGGAATCCCGCGCCTCACTCGGCTCGGCCCCAGGCCGGGTCGGATACCTGGCTCTTCCTGAGCGTCGGCGTGTTCGGGATCGTGGTCTACAGCTTCGGGCCGGACGTGCTGCGACTACCGGTGTTCCTCGTCGTGTCGCTGGGCTCGATCGCGACGACGGTCGTCGGCGCCGTACGCAACCAACCCCCGGGCCGGCGACGGCCGTGGTGGGCGCTCGCCATCGCGCAGGCGGCCTTCCTCGGGGCGGCGGTCATCCGGTTGGTCATCCCCGGTATCGGCACCTCACCGCCGAAGCCCGTGTCGTTCCTCCCAGACGTGCTGATCATTCCGGCGTATCTGCTGATCGTGTTCGCGCTCAGCGACATGCTCCGTCGCCGCCGAGCCGGTGAGGACAGCCCGGCGCACAGCGACGCGATCGTCATCGGCATCGGCGCCGCCCTCGGGGTATGGACGTTCCTGATCGCTCCCGCCGTCGGCTCAGCGACGGTACCCAGCCTGGCTCAAGCCATGGCCGCCTTCTTCCCCGTCGTGGACGTGCTGATCCTGGTGATCGTGGCCCGCCTCGTGATGGCCGACGGTGTGCGCACACCCGCGCTATGGCTGCACGTCACCGCGGGCATCGCGCTGTTCACCGGGGACATGCTGTACGCGATCGGCGAGAGCGGACTGGGGTCAGCTCACGCGACCCTGAAACTGTTCGACGCCCTGTTTCTGGCCGCCTTCGTCGCGACCAGCGCCGCCGCCCTGCACCCCTCGATGCGCACTCTTGCCGAGCCGCAGACCGTCGTGGTCCGCGACATGGGGATCATTCGCACGGCGGGAATCGCCGCGGTCCTCGTCACGCCGACGGTGATGTCCACCGTGTCCCCCTCACCGAACGTCTGGAACAACCTGGTCCGCGTCGCCCTCGCGCTCCTGCTGACCGTGACCATCGTCAGCCGAATCGTGCGCAGCAACAATTCGCGAACCAGGGCGGAGCGGGCCGAGCGACACCGGGCCACCCACGACTCGCTGACCGACCTGCCCAACAAGGAACTGCTCATCGAGACGATCACCCAATGGTGCGACCGGGCCATCGACGAGGACCAGGAAATCAGCCTGCTCTTCATCGACATGGACCGGTTCAAGGTCGTCAACGACAGCATGGGGCACCGCGTCGGCGACGAACTTCTCTGTACGATCGCCGGCCGCCTCAGTGCGATCGTCCGGTCCGAGGATCTGGTCTGCCACCTCGGCGCCGACGAGTTCGTGATCGCTCTCGCCAGCCCGTCACACTCAGACCTCGCCAAATCACTGGCCCAACGCCTGATCAAGGACTTCGCCGATCCGTTCCCGCTGTCCACAGGAGACGTGATCATCACGCCGTCCGTCGGCGTCGCGCAGGCCCAGGGTGCGATCGAGGCACTGGAGCTGATCCGCGAGTCGGATACGGCCATGTACCGGGCCAAGGAATCCGGCGGCAACCGGGTCGCCTTCTACGACACCTCACTTCGCGAACGGGCCCGTGCACGGGTGGCGATGGAGCAGGCACTGCGGGGCGCGCTCGGGCGCGGTGAACTGTCCGTGCACTACCAGCCGATCATCGACCTGGCCGGCGAGGAAATCGCCGGCTTCGAGGCGCTGATGCGCTGGCACCACCCCGACCTCGGCGTGGTGTCCCCGGTGGACTTCATCCCGGTCGCCGAAGACACCGGCCTCATCGTCGCCAGCGGCGCCTGGTTGATGGAGGACGCCGCCCGGCAGCTGGTCAGCTGGCAGGCCGGCCGGGACGCCGACCTGCCGGACCTGCATGTCTCCGTGAACGTCTCGGTCCGCCAGCTCCGCGACAACGCGCTGCTCGACGTCGTGCGCGGCATTCTCGACCGCACCGGATTGTCGGCCTCGTCGCTGTGGTTGGAGGTAACCGAGTCCGGCACGATGGAGGACCCCGAGGTCTCCATCGCCACCCTGACACAGCTGCGGGACCTGGGGACCACCGTGTGCATCGACGACTTCGGTACCGGCCATTCCTCGCTGAGCTACCTCAATCGCCTGCCGGCCGCCATCGTCAAAATCGACCGGTCTTTGATCACCGACTGCGGTAGCGGCAGCAGGAACGAGCCGATCGTCCAGACCGTCATCGCCATGGCACACAACCTCGATCGTCGAGTGGTCGCCGAGGGCGTCGAGACCGCGGTGGAACGGGACTGGCTGCGCGGCGTCGGCTGCGACATGGTCCAGGGCTACCTGTACGGCGCACCTCGCAAGGCGTCCGCGCAAGACGTCTGGAAGGACCGCGCGATTCTCCGGCCCTCCGTGGCCAGCATGCGGTAGCACATATCGACCAGAATGGCGATGATCCACTGTGCCCCGTCTGCCGGGACCGGCCGACCGCGACCACCGAACCGCCGGCCTGGCGACGGCAAATCCCTGCCGGCGTACCGCTGTCGCGCCATTCCCACCTTGCGGCCGCACAGTATTGCGGACGCACGGTATCGTGCCCCGAGCGAGCAGATAACGAGATGCCCGGCCGATGGTGACCAGCCAGCGTCGCCGGATGTCGTCACGGGGACGTCCAAGGAGGTCCGTCGGCATGGTTGGCTCTGACGGTGTGGCGGGTGTTGATGGTGATGGACACCTGCGCGACGGAGTTCGGGTGGCGGGGAAAACGACGCCGGCGCAGCCGATCGACCTGACCTCGCCGCGCAATGCGGCACCGCGCAGATCACTGCCGACCGGCCTGCTGGCCGTTGTGGGCGTGGTCGCCGTCGTGGTCGGGACGGTCGCGGTGGTGCAGCACCGAGGTGCCTCAGCGAAGGCACCGACCGCCGCCGCACCCGCATCCTCGGCATCCGCGCCCCAGTTCATTACCGGTGTCGACTGGCAGAATGCGACGGCCGTCTACCCGGCACAGTTCAATCAGGGTTATTGCGTCGACGGATCGGTGACGTTTCGGCAGGGCACGGCCACGAACGGCGGGAACACCCTGAAGATTCTCAACGCCCCGGCGGCTGTCTACGGTGACCTCACCGGCGACGGCAGGCCCGAAGCCGTGCTCGAGGGCCAGTGCACCAGCAGCGAAGGAACAGGCCACCCGGATCTCGTCATCATCACCCAGGCGACAGATGGGACCCTGCGCCAGATTGACTTCATCGACCCGAATGACGGGCTGACCGGCGACCTATCGGGCGCGCAGATCCAGTCGGTTCAGGTCGTGCGGGGACGCCTGGTGGTCGTCATCGGCGCCGAGAACGGACGGACCAGGACCAGGACCTACGAATGGAACGGTACGGCGATGCGCACAATCAGCGGCTAGCTGAACCGCCCGCCTCGGCGTACCTCGCGGGAGCGTCACCCCAGAAGGTCCGGTCTTTGCCAGTCCTCGCCTCGCACGTGGTGGGCGAGGAAGGCGAGGACCGTGGCGTACCAGACCTTGGCGTGGTTGGGTTTCACGATCCAGTGGTTCTCGTCCGGGAAGTACAGAAACTTGTGGGGGCTCATCCCGTCCTCCGCCTTCGACCGCGACAGGAGATCCCACCACAGGCGCAGGGCCTCGCCGATCGGCACCCGGTAGTCCTTGTCGCCGTGGATGACGAGCATCGGAGTGGTGACCGCGTGGGCGAAATGGTGCGGGGAGTTGGCATCCGTCCTTTCCGGGGTCATCTCGCGGGCCCAGTAGTACGAGGCATCGGTGGTTGCGTTCATCTGGTCGAGCGCCCAGAGCGACGCGTGGGTGACGATCGCCGCGAACCGGTCTGTCTGGCCGGCGATCCAATTGGCCATGTAGCCACCGAAGGAACCGCCCATCGCGGCGGTACGGTCCGCGTCGATGTCGGGGCGTTCCCGCGCGGCATCAGTGATCGCCATCAGGTCGGTGTACGGCGCGTCACCCCACGCACCCCAGCCGCGCCGGATGAAATCGAGGCCGTACCCGGTGGACAACGCGGGGTCGGGCAGCAGGACCGCGTACCCGTGTGCCACGGCGATCCAGGCGTTCCAGCGCCAGGACCACGCGTTCCAGGACTGGAGCGGGCCGCCGTGGATCCACAGCAGCAGCGGTACGGACGTCTGGGCGCTCGCCTGCTGCGGCAACGCGATCCAGGCGCGCAGTGGGGTGCCATCGGCGGCGGTTGTGGTGACCTCTTCCAGCCGTCCGGGCACCTGGACGGTCTTACCGAGCGTTTCGGCCGGGCCGGGCAGGGGCTCCACCGTCGACGTGCCATCCAGGGCGACCCGGACCGGGGCCGGCGGGCTGTCCACGGTGGCGCGCAGCGCGTACGCCCAGCGGCCGTCCGGTGATACCAGGAGGTCGGTGTAGGCGCCGTCATCCTGGGTCAACCGGGTGGGCTGTCCGGTCGCGGCGTCCACCCGCCACAGCGGCGAGCGGCCACCGTCGTCGGCGGCCACGATCAACGCGGTGCCGTCCGGCGTCCACCGGCCTGAGCGCGGCCAGCGATCCCAGTCCTCGGTCAGGGCCTGAACCGGGCCGCCGGCGAGCGGGACGATGCCCAGCCAGATGTCGCCCGGATCGTCGCGGGTGGACCGTCGTTGCACTTCGACCGCGACCCGGGTCCCGTCGGGTGACACCCGCGGTGAGGCGTACTCGTGGTCGAGGTCGTCGGCCAGCGTGCGGCGCGCGCCGGTCGCCACGTCGATCGCCACCAGCGTGTGCCGCTGCGACCCGGCGGCCTCGGCCACCGCCCACACGGCGACCGCGGTACGACCATCGGGGGTGACGTCCCAACTGCACTCGTCGCCGAACGCCCGGCCGACGTGGCCGGTGATGTCCCGCAACGTCAGGTGGGCGTCCGCGAGTGTGACGTTCTCGGGAAGGTCGGCGACCAGCATCCGGGGGCGTTCCGGCCCGAGGTCGTGATCCCAGTGCCGGACGGGGTACTCCTCGTGCAGGATCGCTGAGACGCCTGCCTTTTTCCGCTTCTCGCGGATCTCCTTGTCGGCGGCCGAGTCGGTGGACGACGGCATCATGCCCGAGCCGACCACGACCGTCCCGGACTCGCTCACGACGACGCTACGAACGCCCCCCGGCGGGGACGCCACCACCCGCGCATCGCCGCCGGCGGCCGGCTGCAGCCACAGTGATGTCTGCGGCTCCTCGTCGGTATCCTCGTTGGACTCCGGCGCCGCCGAGACGAACAGCAGATCACCCGAGGGCGTGAAGGCGGCCGCCGACTGGCCCTTGCTGCTGCGGGTCAACCGCCGAGACGGTCCCGCACCGTCCGGGTGGACCTCCCACAACGCCGTGGTGTAGCGGTTCTTTTCGCGATCGAGCGTCGCGACGCCGACGACCAGTCGGCAGCCGTCCGGCGACAGCCGCAGCCCGCCGACCCGAGGCAGGCCGACGTAGGCGTCGAGGTCGGAGAAGGGATCGGCAGGGCGTTCAGCCGGGCTGGCATCGATCGTCACCACGCCTTCCTACCACCGCACCCCCGTCCCGCAAAGCCGGATCACTGGTGGCCGCCCTAGAAGCTACCGAGCAGGTGGTCCAGCGGCCGTGGGATGCGGTTCGAGTCGATGGCGACGACGAGCGCGCGGGCGTATCGGGCCTTGCGACCGCTGATCGTGCCCAGGAAGCGGCGCACCTGCCGCTCAACCGCCCGCCCGCGCTGCGCGGGCTGGTTCTGGAAGACCCGGAATCTGACCAGGTCATGTTCGGCGGCAAGGACCTGCTCGACGCCCGCGCGGCCGAGCGCCCGGACCAGCTCGTCCTCGAGGTCGGCGACGCACACGTAAAAGCCCAGCGACTCCATCGCCGACCGGCTCAGGCCGGTGCCGAGACCGACCTGCTCCAGCCCACGCCGAAAATAACCCTCCTCGGCCTCGTCGCAGAGTCCCCGTACGTGAGCGGCGAGCCCGTGCGCGCCGAACAACCGCAGGAACCGGCCAACGCCCGTCGCGCCCCCGATCGGCACCACGCACACCCCCTCGGCCGCCAGATCACGGCCGCGCCGCGCGGCCAGCGCCTCCACCGCGCTCTGGTCGCTGATCCCTTCGACGAGCACGACCGTGCCCACGCCGTCGCGGACCAATTCCCGGGCCACCACGGCGGCCGCGGGAGCGTCCACGCCGCCCGCCGCCCACGCGCCGACGGCGGCTCGGAAACGTTCCAGGTCGTGCACACATCACAGTCTCGCAATGACCGCTCCGGACGGGCACCCGATTTCCCGCCTTGCAGCACGTCAAGACCGCGCATACGGCTGGACTACCGACCGCTCGTCGCATCAGGAGTAGCCCGGCCGCTCGTCCAGGTCTGGCGGTCATCGATGCGCAGCGGGTGAGTTCGGCCCTACTCCGCGGTGGACCTTGACATCAGCGTGACACCGCCGTGACAGCACCCGTCGCTAGCGTGACCCGATCGACGGGAACAGGGGGTTCGACCATGCGACGGCGAATGGTGATGGTCAATGCGGTGGTGAGCGCCGTTGTCGTGGGCGGCGCGCTGGTCGGCGGCGTGGCGCGGGCGGACGTCGACCCGGGGCCTACGCGGGTGTCCGGGCCGTCGCCGTTCCGGCCGGGATGCACCGGCGAGTCCGGGCCCGGCACGCTGTACCTGAACGCCGAGGTTCAGCCGGATCTTGCGGTCGATCCACGCGACCCGCGCCACCTCGTCGGCACCTTCCAGGCGGACCGCTTCTCCGACGTCGCCTCGCAGGGGCTTCTGGGGGTCACGTCGTTCGACGGCGGCCACAGCTGGTCGCGCGCGGCGCTGCCGTTCTCCGTGTGTGCCGGCGGCGAGTTCACGCGCGCCACCGACTCGTCGGCGGCGATTTCGCCGGACGGCACCGCGTACCTGGCCGGGCTGTCGCTCAACGGCGGCATCTTCTCGCCCGGCGGGGAGGCGGCGGTGCTGGTGGCCAGGTCCGGTGACGGCGGCAGAACCTGGGCCAAGCCGACGACCCTGATCCGCGAGGCCACCCCCGCGTTCAACGACTTCCCGCTGATCACCGCCGACCCCAACGACTCGCGGTACGTCTACGTCGCGTGGGTCCGGATCGCGCTGCTGGCCGGGGACCACTTCGAGGGGCCGACATACCTGGCGCGCAGCACCGACGGCGGGCGCACGTGGCAGCCCCCTCGGTCGATCTACGATCCGGGCGTCGACAACCAGACGATCGCCAACAAGATCCTCGTACTCCCGGACGGCACCCTGGTCAACTGCTTCTCGACGTTCCATCAGGATCCGGTGACCGGGCAGACCTCCGTCAACGTGTCGGTGATCCGCTCCACCGACATGGGCGTCACCTGGTCGGAGCCGACCAAGGTCTCGGACATCCGCTCGGTGGGCGCCACCGACCCGGACACCGGCACCCCGACCCGCGACGGTGCCACGATCCCGCACTTCGCCGCCGGTGCCCGCGGATACCTGTACGCCGCATGGCAGGACTCCCGCTTCACCGCCGGGGCCCGCGACGCGATAGCGCTGTCCCGGTCCACCGACGGCGGCCTCACCTGGAGCGACCCGGTCCCGGTCAACCACGACCTCTCCGTGGCGGCCTTCTCCCCCGCACTCGCGGCCGGCGCGGACGGCACCGTCGGCGTGACCTACTACGACTTCCGCTCCAATACTCCCGACCCGACCACGCTGCCGACCGACTATTGGCTCGCCACCTCCCGCAACGCGACCAGT
>JAVHWE010000021.1:0-6324 GCA_032160285.1 Micromonosporaceae bacterium
TTCCGATAACCACCGTCGTCATGTTCGGGCTCGGCCTCGCCGTCCAGGTGGTCTTCCTGCGACCGCTGCGGCGCGAGGACAAGGCCGAGCTGAGCCTCCTGGTCACTTTCGCGGTGGCGCTGCTCATCGAGGGCGCGATGAGCGTGACGTGGAAGACCACCCATCGCAGTATCAACGCCAGCTATGCCAACACGAGTTGGACGCTGTTCTCCTACCAGATAACGGTTGTGCGGTTCTGGGCCTTCGTCCTCTCCCTGGTCGCGCTCGGACTGCTGTTCCTGTTGCTCAACCGCACCAGGTTCGGCCGGGCCGTCCGCGCGACGGTGCAGAACCCCGACTCGGCACGCCTGCTCGGCGTCGAGCCGCAGCGGGTCGCCGCCCTCGGGTTCGGCCTGGGCGCGGCGACGGCTGCCGCGGCCGGCTCGGTCTACGGTCTGCTCTACCCGTTCAACTCGGGCAGCCACTACGACCTGATCTCACGGCTGCTGTCGATCGTCGTTCTCGGCGGCATGGGCAGTGTCGGTGGCGCGGTGATCGCCGCGATGATCGTTTCGACCTCGTCGGCGGTCGTGGCGTCCACGATCTCGCCCGCCTGGTCGGAGATGACCTTCTTCGTGATCCTCATCGCGGTTCTGCTGGTCCGGCCGCAGGGCCTGTTCGGTACCGTCGGGCGAGGGGCGATATGAGAGCCCTCGGGCCGGCGCGGGGCGCCGTCTTCTTCGTGGCTTTGATTCTCACCCCCGTCCTCGGCTTGCAGCACTGGGCGATGAACATGCTGGTTTTCGTGCTGATGTTCGCGGTGATGTCCAGCGCCTGGAATCTGGTCGGCGGATTCGCCGGCTACCCGTCACTCGGGCACGCGGCGTTCTTCGGCATCGGCGCCTACGCGCTCGGGCTGATCCTCGGCCACCACCGGTCCAGCGGGTACGGACCGTTCCTGTGGCTGCCGGTGGTCGGACTGATCGGTGCGCTGGTCGGCTGGCCGATCGGGGTCATTGCGATGCGTACCCGTGCCGACGTGTTCGCCATCGTGACGATCACGTTCCTGTTCGTGGTCCAGACCCTCGCCTTCAATCTGCGTAGTATCACCGGTGGAGCGCAGGGGCTTTCGCTGCCGATCGCCTCCTTCCCCGCGGCGACCTTTGAACAGCCTTTCTACTACGTGCTCGTGGCGCTGCTCGCGTTGGCGATGGGTCTGACGCTCGCAACCATGCGCAGCAAGGTCGGGCTGGCGCTCGCCGCGGTGCGCGCCGATGAGGACAAGGCCCGCGGGATCGGTGTTGCGGCCAACGGCGTGAAGGTACTGGTGTTTTCGATCAGCGTCGGTCTGACCGCGATGGTCGGCGGCGTGTGGGCGTACTACGAGAGTTTCATCTACCCGCAGTTCGCGGTGGACCCGCTGATCACCATCGCGATTGTGCTGATGACGTTCCTCGGCGGTCGGGCGACCTTGTGGGGGCCCGTTCTGGGTGCCGTCATTCTCGAAACGGGCCAGCAGTACCTCGCCTATCGGCTGGGCGGCAGCCAGTTCTACCTCATCGCGTACGCGATGGTTTTCCTGCTGATCATGCTGCTGCTGCCGCGCGGAATCCTGCCCACCATCGCCGAGCGGCTGCGACAGCGGCGCCGGCACATCGACGCGGCGCCGCCGGGGACGGCGAACGCCCCGCTCGGAGCGCCGATCGGAGCGGGCGGCATCACCGCATGAGCGAGTTGTTGACGGTTGCCAAGGCGACAAAGGTGTTCGGTGGGATCCGCGCGGTCGACGAGTGTTCGTTCGCGGTCGAGAAGGGCACGATCACCGGACTGATCGGACCCAACGGATCGGGCAAGACAACCGTCTTCAACCTCGTCACCGGGTACCTCCGGCCGGACGCGGGTCGCGTGGCGTTCACCGGCCAGGACGTCACCGGGCACGACACCGGATCACTGTACCGTCGCGGGCTCTCCCGCACCTTCCAACAAGCCCGTGTCTTCCCCCAGTTGACCGTACTGGAGAACCTGGTCGTGGCCGGCGGGTACCCGTTCTGGCAACTGTTCACCAGCCGGGTGCGCAAGGCCGACCGGAGCCGGGCCGGCGACCTGCTCGGAGAGTTCCGACTCGACGGGCTGGCCGCGGCGCCGGCGTCGGAGCTTTCGTACGGTCAACGCAAGCTGCTGGAGTTCGCCGCGGTGCTGATGAGCTCGCCGCGCCTCGTCCTGCTCGACGAGCCGACGGCCGGAGTCAACCCGGTGATGATCGAAACGATGGAACGGCATATCCGCGAACGGCACGCCGCCGGGATCACGTTCCTGATCGTCGAGCACGACATGAGCTTCGTCATGCGGTTGTGCGACCCGGTCATCGTGCTCGACGCCGGGAGACCGATCTTCACCGGGCGCCCCGCGCAGGCGCAGAACAACCCGCTCGTGCTCGACGCGTACCTCGGGGGTTAGCGCCATGACAGCGATCCTGCACCTCGACGGCGTGGTGGCCGGCTACGGCGCCGGCGACATTCTCAAGGGCGTCGATCTGCTCGTCGATCCCGGCACCATCACCTGCCTGATCGGCCCCAACGGCGCCGGCAAGTCAACCGTGCTCAAGACGGTCAGCGGGTTGCTGTATCCCAGCAGCGGCCGCGTCGTCTACCGCGATCAGGAGATCAGCCAGTTGCGTCCGAGAGCCCGGCTGCTGCTGGGCATCGTGCACGTACCTCAGGAACGCAGCCTGTTCCCGGCAATGACGGTCTGGGACAACCTGCTCATGGGCGGCTACCTCGTCAAGGACCCCAAGGTTGTCCGCTCCCGGCTGGAACAGGCCGTGGCAGCCTTCCCGATCTGCCGAAAGCGGGCCGGGGACCAGGCCGGATCCCTGTCCGGCGGCGAGCAGAAGCAAATCGAGCTGGCACGCACACTGATCCTCGACCCCACCCTCGTCCTCCTCGACGAACCCTCCATCGGGCTCGACCCCAGGTCCCGCCGCGTCGTGTTCGACAGCATTCGTACGTTGTCCGCCACCGGTCGCACCATTCTGCTTGTCGAGCAGAACGCGCGCTCGGGTCTGGCCGCGTCGCATGTCGGCGCGGTGATGGAGTCGGGCCTGGTGCGTCTGGTCGCCAGCGCCGCCAGCCTCCTCGACGACCCCGAGGTGGCCCGCCTCTACCTCGGAGCGGGCGGCGTCCGGCAGGGCCCGTCGAACCGGAAATCCTGGTCAGAGATAGACAGGGACGCCTCATGACACGACACCTCCGCGTCGGTTGGATCGGTACCGGACGCATGGGATATGCGATGGCGCAGCGGCTACTGACCGCGGGCCACGACGTACACGTATGGAACCGCACCCGGGCCAAGGCCGAGGGCCTGTCACGCTTCGGCGCGACGATCGTCGATACCGTGGCGGAGCTCGCCGGTCTGGACGTCGTCTTCACCATGGTCGCCGCGGACCCCGACCTGCTGGAGGTCACGCTCGGCGAGGGTGGTTTGCTGCGCCAGGACAACGGCCCGGCGTACCTGGTCGACTCCAGTACCGTCTCGGCCGAGACGTCGGACCGCGTCCGGCTCGCCGGCGGGCGGCACGGTACGGTGCTGCTCGCCGCACCGGTCAGCGGCAATCCCAAAGTGGTCAGGGCGGGGAAGCTGTCGATCGCGGTATCCGGGCCGCAGCACGGGTTCCGGGAGATCGAGCCGCTGCTGCGCGCGATCGGCCGCTCGGTCACCTACGTCGGGGAAGGGGATGTGGCCCGCCTCGTCAAGCTCGCACACAACATCTTCCTGGGCGTGGTAACCCAGTCGCTGGCGGAGATCACGGTCCTCGCTCAGCAGGGCGGGGTCTCCCGCGCGGCGTTCCTGGACTTCATCAACGGATCCGTCCTCGGCTCGGTATTCACCCGGTACAAGACCCCTGCCCTGGTCAACCTCGATTTCAACCCAACGTTTACCACCGAGCTGTTACGCAAGGACTTCGACCTCGGTCTGGCCGCCGCCCGCGCATTGGAGGTCCCGTTGCCGGTCGCCGCGGCGACCCACCATCTGGTGCAGGCGGCCGTGGGCCGGGGTCACCGCGGCGAGGATTTCGCCGCGCTGTTGCTCGAACAGGCCCACAACGCCGGGATCGAGCTCGAACCGGAGCACGTCGAGGTCGACGACGGGCTGACCGCGCCCGAGACGCCGGTGCAGTGAGATCGGCCGGCTCACCCGTGAACGGGACCGTCTGCTGAAGGGCGGGGATCTACCGCAGGTGTCGGCCGACTACACGCTTGAGTGCCTCGGTTCGCCTCAACTCCACTGGCAATCGTTGAGTATGATCCGTTAAGCGCGCAGGCCTACTTCGAGATCGACAACCTGACGACGGCGACCGGGGTCTACATGTACCAGGACGGCCGTGTCCATCCAGCGGTGTAAATGACGACGGGCGTAGGTTCCGTACGAGACCGCCAAAGTCTGTACAGGAAGGACTACGCCCGTGCCATCACGAGTATCCCCGACAGAGAAGATCCGTGGCGAGATCGACGCGCTGTTCGGCTCCGGTCGCGAGCTGAGCGAGGTGCTGGAAGACGTCGCCCGGCTGGGTGCCCGTCTGATCATGCAGGCCGCGGTGGAGGCCGAGGTTGAGGAGTTCCTCGGCCGGGCCCGCTACCAGCGGCGCGAGCAGGTGCCGGATGCGCGGCCGGGATCGCGTAACGGGTACTGCCCGAGCACGGTGAAGACCACCGCCGGGCCGGTCACGGTGCAACGGCCGAAGCTGCGCGGCACCGAGGACAAGTTCGTCTCCCGGTTGTTCGGCACCGGCGTGTCAAAGACGAACGCGTTGGAGACCCTGGTGATCGCTGGGTTCGTGCGCGGCCTGTCGGTACGCGACGTGGAAGCGGCCCTGGCCGACGCGTTGGGCCCACAGGCCGCGCTGTCCAAGTCGACGGTGTCTCGGGTGTGCCAGGCGATCCGTGACGAGTTCGACGCCTGGCGCACCCGCCGCCTGGACGAGGTCGAGTTGGACTACCTGTTCGTGGACGGCTCGCACTTCAAGATGCACGCCGGCTCGCGCGCCGAACCGGTGCTCGCGGCGTGGGGCATCACCACCGCCGGCAAGCCGGTGTTAGTCGGCCTGGAGGCGGCCGCCAACGAGGGCAACGACGCCTGGGACAACTTCCTCGACGAGCTCAAACAGCGTGGCCTGCGCCCGCCCCTGCTCGTGATCAGTGACGGCGCGGCCGGCCTGGTCGGCGCGATTGAACGGACCATGGCCCGCTCGCTACGTCAACGCTGTCTGATCCATCGATGCCGCAACCTTCTCGCGAAAGTACCCGCCCGCGCCCAGGCCGAAGTCAAGGCCGCCTACTGGGCGATCTTCGACGTCCCCGCCGACGTCGAACCGGGCGAGAAGGCCGAAGCTGTTGTGCAGCAACGTATCCAGGCCTTCACCGCCACCTACCACACCGCGTTCCCGGCCGCGGTGCGCTGTCTGCAGCAGGACCAGCAGGCGTTGACCGCCTACCTGCGGTTCCCCCGCGAGCACTGGCACCGTATCCGGCACTCCAACTTCATCGAACGCACCTTCGGCGAGACCCGCCGCCGCGTCAAGGTCATCGGCCGGCTCCCCGGCGAGACCAGCTGCGTGTCCCTGGTCTGGGCCGTGCTGGACCGGGCCTCCCGCGGCTGGCGCGGCTTCACCGTCACCACCGCCGGCACCCGTCTCCTGCAAGACCTACGCCGTCAACTACTCGATCCACCCACACCGATCCACCGACACGCCAACCAGATCCACCAACCCGCCGCCGACGCGGCCTAACATCAACCACCACGGAGCCGCGCCACGTCGCCATTTACACCGCTCCTGGGACGCCACCAGCACAGGCTCAGAGTTCGCTCATGAACCCTGTGAAGAACCCTGATGCGACAGTTTGCCCAGGTCGCGCTTGCAGAACCGGTGGTGAGCCCATTCCTCGTTGAGCACAGTGCCGAGGCATTGCCGCACCGTCCGCCCCTTGGCGTACGGAGGCCATCTGTCGTCGTCCGGGACCGGCGCGGTCTTGGCGAGCCGATCAGGCGTGACCTCTGCCAGCCATGTCTCGAGCTCTGAAGCCTGCTGGACTCGTACGGCGAGCACCTCGTCGAGGCTCGGTTGGGCGGACGGGTCGAGCCCGTCCCCCTGGTCGGTGACGAACCGTGGACCCAGTCCCATGGCCGTGAACGGCTCGGTGAGCCCGAGCACGCAGCGTCGAAACCAAGAGTCGTGCACGAAGACAAGGTGGCGCAGGGTTTCGACCATCGACCACTCGCCGTCGACGCCGTGATGTTCGCTGTTCTCGGGCATGGACCGAACTCGCTCGGTAGTCGTCGCCCAATCGT
>JAVHWE010000049.1:0-4218 GCA_032160285.1 Micromonosporaceae bacterium
ATTCCGGAAGCCGCGGAACGTCTGGCCCGCCGCGGTCCGTCGTTCGGACTCCCCATACATTGCGGTGCGGCCAGTGCGCCGGCGTACCCACGCGGTAGCGGCTGGGTTGCCGTCAACCGACCGGTCGTCCGGGCCGTACGGCCGGCCGACACGCACGCTCAGCCGAGCGCGGAAGCTCAGCCGATCCGGACGTTGAAGAGGGGGTCCGCGGCGATCGCACGGAACCGGGCGATCGACTGTTTGGAGCTGTCGACCCGGGTGTCGCCGCCGCCGGGCGGCTTCGGGGCGTCGAAGTACATCAGGCCCTTGATCGCCGGCAGCTTCCTGAGCTGTTCGACCACGGTTGCGAAGATTGCCGCTTTCTGGGCGGGGTCGGTGAGGTACTCGAACACGCCCCACTCCGAGATCATGAAGGGCTTGTTCGGATGGCGGGTGGTGACCCACGTGTAGTAGCCCGGGAACGCCGTTGCCTTGGTCGTGCGGTGGACCAGGTAGTCGAAGTCGCCGTGGTGGAAGCCGCCGGGCTTCGCGTTGACGTAGGCGTCGAGGGTGATCCAGTCGACCCAGGCGTCGCCCGGGTACAGGTCGTACCACCACGACATGTTGTTGAACTTCTCGTAGCTCATGTACGTGAGCGTGGAGACCGCGTTGGTGACGCCGTCGGCCCGCAGCCGGTCCACCACGTGCCGGAACATCGCGGCGAAGTCTTTCGCGGTCATGCCGGAGCCCGCGGTTGGGTTGACGTCGTTTTCCGGCTCGTGGTGCAGGACGAGGAAGAACTTGCGGGTGAACGTGGCCTTCAGGTACGCCGCCTCGCGGTCGATCCGGGTATCCGCGGCTCCGTGCGCGACCTGGGCCCAGGTGTAGGAGTCGGCGACCTTCCAGTTCGGCATCAGCAGGCGCGGCCGGCCGGCCTCGGTGGCCATCGCGATCTCGGCCTTCGTCGGAAACAGCTGATCACCGCTGTGGTAGGTGTGGTAGATCGAGGCGGTCCGGCCGGTGGTCGCCTCCCAGGCACGGAGCGCCTGGTCACGTGGCGTGGTGGTGAACCCGCCGGCGGCCGCGCCCCACAGCACGCCGCAGGTCGGCACGAGCTTCGCGGTCACGGTGCAGGGCGCCGAAGTGGCCCGTGATGCCACCGTCGTGGCGGGGGCGTGCGGGGTCGCGGCCGCGCCGGTGGGTACCGCCGCCGCCCCGGCCACCGGCCCGACGATCATGACCGCCACCGCGACCGGCAGGAGGCGCAGGCGCCAGGTACGTCCACTGATCGGGTTGGCCGGCTTCGCCACGTCGGGTCTCCTCGGAGTCGGTGTCCTGATCGGACACTCCGAGGGTGTCAGCGCGGTGGTTCATCGCCGGTCGTCGCCGGTTGTACCTGGGGAGCTGCAATCGCGGCCCCGCAACGGCTTTGCGGAGGCCACAGTGGATATTCGTGCACGTCGTTGCCGGGCGGATCCGGGCTGGTTGGCGCCTGTCGGCCGACCGGGGGATCCGGCAACCCGGCCGCTCCCCAATACCAACCGTTACGAGCTTCCGCCATAAAACAGACATATGTATCGTTAGCCCGGTACCCGGTGACGTGCAGATGCCTGCCGGAAACGGCCTGGGGTCAGGACTCGGAACCGCCACGTAACGACGCGAGGAGCGGTAGACATGTCCCAGGTCTTAATGTCGCGCCCGGCAACACACGTCGCGTCCGAACTGACGGAGAGCTGCGACCGGTGTGGTTTCCCGGCGAAGCTCACCGTGGCGCTCGCCGTCGGCGGCGCGCTCGCCTTCTGTGGCCACCACGGAAACCGGTACTCCGCAATGATCCTGGATGTCGCGGACAGCGTGGTCATCGAGACCGGTTTCGTCTGGCGGGGTACCACCGCGGCCTGACCGTCGATGTCCACTATAGACACTGCTGCGCGCCGGTACCGGATCTCGGTACCGGCGCGGTGTCGTATCCCGAGACCCGACCTCCGATTCGGCGTGTTTATCCCTGAAGATCACATAAACTGGTGTTTGATGGCTACTGGGGAACTGTTGTGGCTGGGCCGAGCGCCAAGGTCGGTCCGCCGAGGGAGTTGACATAGGTGACCGGTCAGATGCTGGAGTGCGCCCGCGCCGAGGCGCTGTTCGTTTCACTGATCCAGCGCTCCGACCCGTACTCCGCCGCCGCCGTGCGCGAAGCCGTCCGGCGCAGTGTGGGTCGCCACGGCAGCCGAGGCTGCGCGGCGCTGGTGGCCCACGAGTACGGCGAGCACCCGGACGTCGCGGTGGGCCGCATGAGCTGGGCGCTGGATACGGTGCGGGGCGCGTTCCCGACCGTCGCCCCCGCCATGACCATGCCAGCCGCCGTATGCCGGGGACGGGCTCCCGCGAATCTTCCATGATCATGGAAGGTTTCGGGGTCCGGCCGGGCAGTATGGTCGGGTGCGCTTTGTCGACCTTGCCGCCACGTCCGCCGCGGTAGCCGCCACCAGCGGCCGCCGGGCCAAGGTCGACCTGCTCGCCGCCGCACTCCGGCAGCTAGCCGGCGGTGCCGACGCGGCGCCAGCCGGTCCGCCGGTGGGTGACCCGCCGGCCGCCGCCCCACACCGGATCGCGGCGGGCGCCGCCTTTCTGGCCGGGGAGATCCGGCAGCGGCAGACCGGGGTCGGCTGGGCCGGCCTACGGGACCTGCCGGCGCCGGCCGACGTGGCCACCCTCACCGTCGACGCCGTCGACGCCGCACTCCAGCGGATGGCGGCGGTGTCCGGGCCGGGCTCGCAGGCCGAACGCCGCCGGCTGGTCCACGCCCTTTTCGGCGCGGCCACCGCGGCCGAACAGCGGGTACTGACCGGCCTGCTCATCGGCGAGCTACGCCAGGGCGCCCAGGCCGGCCTGCTGGTCGACGCCATCGCCAAGGCCGCCGACGTCGACGTGGCCGTGGTCCGCCGGGCGCTGCTACTGGCCGGCGACATCAAGGCGGTCGCAACCGCGGCGCTGACCGGTGGCGGCGGCGCCCTCGCCGCGTTCCACCTCACCGTGGGGCGCCCGCTCGCCCCGATGCTGGCCCAGAGCGCGCCGTCGGTCGAGGCCGCCCTCGCCGCGACCGGCCTGCCCGCCGCGGCCGACGTGAAGCTCGACGGGGTACGCATCCAGGTCCATCGCGACGGCTCGGATGTGGCGATCTTCAGCCGCAGTCTGGACGACCTGACCGCACGGCTGCCCGGTGTGGTCGACTGCGTCCGCGCGCTACCGGCCAGGACGCTCGTGCTCGATGGTGAGGCGATGGGTCTCGACGCGGCGGGCCGGCCGCTGCCGTTCCAGGAGATCTCGAGCCGGGCCGCCCGGCGCGGCCGGCCGGCCGCGCTGGTGCCGTTCTTCTTCGACCTGCTCCACCTCGACGGCGCGGACCTGCTCGACGCGCCGGCCCGCGAGCGGTGGGCCGCGCTGACCGGCGCGGTGCCGGCGGGGCTGCTCGTCACCCGTACCGACGTCGGCAGCGCCGGGGAGGCCGCGCACGCGTTCGCCGCCGCGGTCGACGCCGGCCAGGAGGGCTTGGTGATCAAGTCAACCGAGGCGCCGTACGACGTCGGCCGGCGCGGGTCCGCCTGGGTCAAGGTCAAGCCCCGGCACACCCTCGACCTGGTCGTCCTGGCCGCCGAGTGGGGCCACGGCCGGCGCCAGGGCTGGCTGTCCAACCTCCACCTGGGCGCCCGGGACCCGCAAACCGGCGGGTTCGTGATGCTCGGCAAGACCTTCAAGGGCCTTACCGACGACCTGCTGCGCTGGCAGACCGAACGGCTCCAGACGCTCGCCGTCGACCGTAACGACTGGGTCGTGACGGTACGCCCGGAGCTGGTGGTGGAGATCGCCTTCGACGGGGTGCAGACGTCACCGCGCTACCCCGGCGGCGTGGCGCTGCGGTTCGCCCGGGTGCTGAGGTACCGGGAGGACAAGCCGGCCGCCGAGGCCGACACGATCGACACCGTCCGGGCCATCCGGGCCGGGCGTTAGACGGGCGTCCCGGGCCGGGAATCCGCAAGCGGGGGATGGGCCTCGCGGCGGGCCAGGTAGACGTACCCGACCAGGACCATGACCGCGAAAGCCCACCACTGGACCACGTACCCGGCGTTCTGCCAGGCGTTCTCGTGGTCGGGCGGTATCGCGGTCAGTCGACGGTCCGCGGCCGGCACCTGGCGGTCGAGCAGCAGGTACCCGCCGTACACCCGGTACGGCAGGGGCAGG
>JAVHWE010000101.1:0-16340 GCA_032160285.1 Micromonosporaceae bacterium
CGGGCCGGCCGGCTGGAACCCGGCGCGGGCACGCTCGCCGGCACACTTACGCTGACCGCCGGATGCGGCGGGATGGGCGGGGCCCAACCGTTGGCGGTCACCATGAACGACGGCGTCTGCCTCATCGTCGACGTCGACCCGGCCCGGCTGCGCCGGCGGGCGGACACCGGCTACCTCGACACGGTGGCCGAGGACCTCGACACCGCACTCGCCGCCGCGCTCGCGGCGAAGGGCGCGCGCCGACCGCTGTCGGTCGGGGTGGTCGGCAACGCCGCGGCGGTACTGCCCGAGATCCTGCGCCGCGGGGTGGGCGTCGACATCGTCACCGACCAGACGTCCGCCCACGATCCGCTGTCCTACGTGGCCGACGGCCTGTCGCCGGCCGAAGCGGCCGACGCGGCGGCGCGCGAGCCCGAGGAGTACACCCGGCGGGCGCGGGCGAGCATGGCCCGGCACGTCGAGGCGATGGTCGGGTTCCTCGACGCCGGGGCGGAGGTCTTCGACTACGGCAACTCGATCCGCGGCGAGGCGCAGCTCGGCGGCTTCCGTCGGGCCTTCGACTTTCCGGGCTTCGTCCCGGCGTACATCCGGCCGTTGTTCTGCGCCGGCAAGGGTCCGTTCCGCTGGGCCGCGCTGTCGGGCGAGGAGGCCGACATCGCAGCCACCGACGCCGCGGTGCTGGACCTGTTCGGCGACAACGAGCCGCTGGCCCGGTGGCTGCGGCTGGCCGGCGAGCGGGTGGCGTTCCAGGGGCTGCCCGCCCGCATCTGCTGGCTCGGCTACGGCGAACGCGACCTGGCCGGGCTGCGCTTCAACGAGATGGTCGCCAGTGGGGCGGTCAGCGCGCCGATCGTGATCGGCCGCGATCACCTCGACTGCGGCTCGGTCGCCACGCCCTACCGCGTGACCGAGGCGATGCTCGACGGCTCGGACGCGATCGCCGACTGGCCCCTGCTCAACGCGCTGGTCAACACGGCCTCGGGCGCCTCCTGGGTATCGATCCACCACGGCGGCGGGGTCGGCATCGGCCGGTCGATCCACGCCGGGCAGGTGACCGTCGCCGACGGTACGGCGCTGGCGGCCCGCAAAATCGAACGGGTACTGCGAAACGACCCCGGCCTCGGGGTGATCCGGCACGTCGACGCCGGCTACCCGGACGCCGACGCGGTCGCCGGTGCACACGGCCTGCGCGTCCCCATGCGGGAGGGCGCGCCGTGACCCCGGAGCGGTTCGCCGCGCTGTGGCGTTCGCTCGCGCCGATCGGCCGTGCCGGGCCCGGCGGCGGCTACCTGCGTCACTCCTGGTCCAGTGCGGATCTCGACTGCCGACAGTGGTTCGTCGAAGAGGCGCTCGACCGCGACCTCACCGTGGAGACCGACGGCAACGGCAACCTCTGGGCCTGGTGGGGGCCGCCATCCGAGGGCCCGGCCACGAGTAACGGCGCCGTGGTGACCGGCAGCCACCTCGATTCGGTACCGCACGGCGGCGCCTATGACGGTCCGCTCGGGGTGGTGTCCGCCCTCCTAGCGGTGGACGTCCTGCGCGGGCGCGGCGTGACGCCCCGCCGCCCGATCGCCATCGTGGTGTTCACCGAGGAGGAGGGCGCCCGGTTCGGCCAGGCGTGCCTGGGCTCGCGCCTGCTGACCGGCGCCGTCGAGCCGAAGCGGGCGGCCGCCCTCTCCGATACCGACGGGGTCACGCTGGCGGAGGCGATGGCACAGGGCGGCGTGGACCCCGCCGGGCTCGGAGCAGACCCGGCGCGGCTCGGGCGCATTGCCACGTTCGTGGAACTGCACATCGAGCAGGGTCGGGCGCTCGTCGACGCCGGGGCGCCGGTCGGCATCGCCGGTGGCATCTGGCCGCACGGCCGCTGGCGGCTCGACTTCACCGGCGACGCCAACCACGCCGGCACCACCCGCATGGCCGACCGCCACGACCCGATGGTGACATTCGCGCACACGGTGCTGGCCGCCGACGCCGAGGCCCGGCGGCGGGAAGCGCACGCCACGGTGGGCCGGGTGGCCGTACAACCCAACGCCACCAACGCGATCCCGTCGAGCGTCACCGGCTGGCTGGACGCCCGCGCCACCGATGAGGCGACCCTCGCCGCCCTCGTCGCGGCGGTCGCCGCCGCGGCCGCCGACCGCGCCCGACGCGACGGGACCGCCGTCGCGCTGACCGAGGAGTCCCGCTCGCCGGCGGTGACCTTCGACCTCCAGCCGCTGACCCGGATCGCCGAAATCCTCGACAACCCACCGGTACTGCCGACCGGTGCCGGGCACGACGCCGGCGTCCTCGCCGGGCACGTCCCCACCGCCATGCTGTTCGTCCGCAACCCTACCGGCGTCTCCCACGCGCCGGCCGAACATGCCACCGACGCCGACTGCGCGGCCGGCGTCGCCGCCCTGGCCGCCGTACTCGAAGAGCTCGCATGCCGGTGAGCCGGTTCTGGGCCGAACTGGCGTGGCTCGCGGACGCGACCCCGGCGACGGGCCCCGCCGCCCCCGGCGGACCGGTGTCCAACGTCCTACTGGAGATCCGGGACGGGCGCTTCGCCGACGTTACCCCCGGCGTGGCGCAGCCGCCGCCCGATGCGACCCGGCTGGCCGGCCTCACCCTGCCGGGGCTGGCCAACGCGCACTCGCACGCGTTCCACCGCGCACTGCGCGGGCGGACCGGGGCCGGCCACGGCACCTTCTGGACCTGGCGCGAACAGATGTACGCCCTCGCCACCCGGCTCGACCCGGACAGCTACCACGCGCTGGCCCGGGCCGCGTACGCCGAGATGAGTTTGGCCGGCATCGCGTGCGTCGGCGAGTTCCACTACCTGCACCACGCGCCCGACGGCCGGCCGTACGCCGACCCCGACGCGATGGGCATGGCCCTGCTGGCCGCCGCCGCCGAGGCCGGTATCCGGATCACCCTGCTCGACACCTGCTACCTCACATCTACAGTGGACGGAGCGCCACCGCGGGGCGTCCAGCGCCGCTTCGCCGACGCGGACGCGGCGGCCTGGGCCGCCCGGGTGGCCGACGCCGAGCCGGCCGGTGACCACGCGCGGCGAGCGGCAGCCATCCACAGCGTGCGTGCGGTGCCGGCCGAGCAACTGCCGGAGGTCGTGGAGTGGGCCGCCGCCGCGCGAGCGCCGCTGCATGTACACCTCTCCGAACAGCGGGCTGAGAACGACGCCTGCCGTATCCACTATGGACGCACTCCCACCGCGGTGCTGTCCGACGCCGGGGTGTTCGGCCCCCGCACCACGGCGGTACACGCCACCCACCTGACCGATTCCGACCGGAACAGGCTGGGTGACAGCGGTACCTCGGTGTGTTTCTGCCCGACCACGGAGCGGGACCTCGCCGACGGGGTCGGCCGGGCTCGGGCATTGGTGGACGCCGGCAGCCCGCTCTGCCTCGGCACCGACAGCCACGCGGTGATTGACCTGTTCGAGGAGGCCCGCGCGGTCGAACTGCACGAGCGGCTGCTCACCGAGCGCCGCGGGCACTTCTGCACCGCCGAGCTGCTGCACGCGGCTACCGCGGCCGGACACCGGGCCCTCGGCTGGCCCGACGCGGGCACCCTGGCGGTCGGTGCCCGGGCCGACCTGGTCACGGTCCGCCTGGACAGCGTCCGGACCGCGGGCACCGAACCGGCCGCCGCGGCGGTGTTCGCCGCGACCGCCGCCGACGTGACCCACGTCGTGGTCGACGGCCGGCTCATCGTGCGCGACGCCATCCATACGGCGATCCCGGATGTGCCCGGCGCACTCGCCGACGCGATCGGGCGGATCACCGGTGGCTAGCCTCCTGATCGGCGATATCGGTGAGCTGGTCACCAACGACCGGGCACTCGGCGTGCTGCGCGACGCCGCTCTCGTCGCCGACGGCGGCCGGGTGGCCTGGGTGGGACCGGCCAGCAAGGCGCCGCCGGCCGACACCCGGGTCGACGCGGGCGGCGGCGCGGTGCTCCCGGGCTTCGTCGACAGCCACTCGCACCTGGTCTTCGCCGGCGACCGGGCCCCCGAGTTCGCCGCCCGGATGACCGGCCGGCCCTACACCGCAGGCGGCATCCACACCACCGTGGCCGCCACCCGCGCCGCCGACGACGACACGCTGCGCGCCACCGTCGCCCGCCTGCACCGCGAGGCGCTGCGGCAGGGCACCACCACGATCGAGATCAAATCCGGGTACGGGCTGAGCGTCGCCGACGAATCCCGCTCGCTACGGATCGCGCGCGCATACACCGCGGAGACGACCTTCCTCGGGGCGCACGTGGTGCCGGCCGAGTACACCGGGCGCGGCGACGAGTACCTGTCCCTGGTGTGCGGGCCGATGCTCGCCGCCGCCAGGCCGTACGCCCGCTGGATCGACGTGTTCTGCGACGCGGGTGCGTTCGACGCCGACGAGGCCGAGGCGGTGCTGACCGCCGGGGCGGCCGCCGGCCTGCTCCCCCGCGTCCACGCCAACCAGCTCGGGCCCGGTCCCGGCGTCCGGCTCGCCGTGGCGCTGGGCGCCGCGTCGGCCGACCACTGCACCCACCTGTCCGACACCGACGTCGCGACGCTCGCCGGCTCCGCGACGGTCGCAACCCTGCTGCCCGGGGCGGAGTTCTCCACCCGCTCCCCGTACCCGGACGCCAGAGCCCTCCTCGACGCCGGTGCCACGGTGGCCCTGGCGACCGACTGCAATCCCGGCTCGTCCTATACCTCGTCGATGCCGCTGTGCATCGCCCTCGCGGTACGCGAGATGAGGATGACCCCGGCGGAGGCGGTGTGGGCGGCCACCGCGGGCGGCGCGCGGGCGCTGCGCCGCGACGACATCGGCCACCTGGGTATCGGGGCACGGGCCGACCTGATGATTCTCGACGCCCCGTCGCACCTGCACCTGGCCTACCGGCCCGGCGTACCCCTGGTGTCGACGGTCGTGGTGGGCGGGCAACAAAGGGCCGGAGAACGGATATGAGCGACGTTGTCATCGGCGCGGCCGGCATCGGCCCGGCGGACGTGGTGGCCGTGGCCCGTCGCGACGCCCGGGTGGAGCTGGCCGACGATGCGATCCGGGCGATGGTCGCCAGCCGGTCCATTGTGGATGCCATCGAACGCGGCGGCCGCCCGGTCTACGGCGTGTCGACCGGTCTCGGCGCGCTCGCCACCACGTTCATCGCCCCCGAGCGGCGCCCCGAGCTGCAGCACGCGCTGATCCGCTCGCACGCGGCCGGGGTCGGGCCGCCGATTCCCCGCGAGGCGGTCCGGGCGATGATGCTGCTGCGTGCGCGGTCGCTGGCGATGGGCCGCTCCGGCGTCCGCCCGCTGGTCGCCCAGGGGCTGGTCGACCTGCTCAACGCCGACATCACGCCCTGGGTGCCCCAGCACGGTTCGCTCGGTGCGTCGGGCGATCTCGCTCCGCTGGCGCACTGCGCGCTGACCCTGCTCGGCGAGGGCTGGGTCCTCAGCCCGGACGGCACCCGCGGGCCCGGCAACGAGGCGTTGCGGCGGGCCGGGATCGACCCGATCGAACTGGCGGCGAAGGAGGGCCTGGCGCTCGTCAACGGTACCGACGGCATGCTGGGCATGCTGGTGCTCGCCATCGCCGACGCACGCCACCTGTTCACCGTCGCCGACGTCACAGCGGCCCTGGCGATCGAGGCGATGCTCGGCAGCGACCGGCCGTTCCGACCGGAGCTGCACGAGATCAGGCCGCACCCGGGGCAGATCACGTCGGCGGCCAACATCTTCCGCATCCTGCAGGACTCGGCGATCATGAATTCGCACCGGCACGACGTGACGCACGCGGTACAGGACGCGTACTCGATGCGCTGTGCCCCGCAGGTGGCCGGCGCCGCGCGGGACACCCTCGCCTTCGCCGAGCAGGTGGCCGACCGGGAACTTATCTCCATTGTGGACAACCCGGTGGTCCTGCCCGGCGGGCAGGTGGAATCGACCGGAAACTTCCACGGCGCACCGCTGGGCTTCGCCGCCGACTTCCTCGCGGTGGGCGCGGCCGAGGTCGGTGCGATCGCCGAACGACGGGTCGACCGGCTCATGGACCTGTACCGCTCGCGTGGCCTGCCGGCGTTTCTCACCCCCGATCCCGGCGTGAACTCGGGCCTCATGATCGCGCAGTACACCGCGGCCGGCATCGTCGCCGACAACCGCCGCCTCGCGGCACCGGCCAGTGTCGATTCCCTGCCGACCTCGGGGATGCAGGAGGACCACGTCTCGATGGGGTGGGCGGCGACCGTGAAGCTGCGCACCGTACTGGACAACCTGACCAGCCTGCTCGCGGTGGAACTGGTCGCCGCGGTCCGGGGGCTGCAACTGCGCAGCCCGCTGACCCCGTCGCCGGCCGGACGGCTGGCGGTCGAGGCGGTGGCCGCCTTCGCCGGTGATCCCGGACCCGACCTCTTTCTCGCGCCCGTACTGGAGTCGGCGCGGGCGCTGATCGCCGGACCGGCGCTACGCGAGGCGATCGAGGCCGAAATCGGCGTTCTTGGTTAGGTTGCCCACTTCCACCAGTTCAAACGTGATACCGGTCAGGTGTTGGCATCCATTCGTTTCACGTCACCCGATGACAACGCTCACTGGGGTGACGCCGCACGCGAAACGACACTGATGGTAGGCCCCGAGCCTGCCGAGTCGACATTGGTGATTGCGCCGTTCACCCGGATCCGTCGCGAGACCACAGTAGACAACCCCATCCCCCGTCCACACAGGAGTGAGTGACATGATTGCGACAATCGACCGACTCGCCGCCGCCCGCGCGGCAGCACTGTTCGTCAGCGACCTGTCCGCCGCGGGTAACCCCACGGGGCCCGAGGTGGCGGACGCGATCAGCAGAGCGGTACGGGCCCACGGTGGCAGTGGTGGCTGCGCCGCTGACGTCGCCGCCGCCTATGGCGATTACCCGGAACAGGCGGCACGCCGGATGTGCTGGGCCCGAAACGTCATAGCCGAGATCTACACCCGACACGGGCCGCCGCCCTTGCCCCCACGCTCCCGACCAGCCAGCTCCGGCCGGCCGCGAACCGCGATACAGCGCTGCCTCGTCGCGGCGTAGCTCAGCGAGATCCGGTCGATATCACCCGGCGGCCGGTAGATTCCGGTCGAGCAGCGCGAGCAGATTTGTCCAGTGACGATCGGTCGCGGCCGCGTTGTAGGCCGCGGTGTCGGCCATGGTGAACCCGTGTGCCGCGCCCGGGTACAGCTCGGACCGGTAACGCACCCCGGCCGAGTCCAGGGCCGCCTCCAGGCGGACGATCTGCTCCTGCGTCATGGATCGGTCCTGGTCGGCGTGTCCGAGGTACAGCTCGGCGCGGATCCGGTCGGCAAGCAGGTGTGGGCTGTCCGGGGCGTCGGTGGCGAGGTTGCCGCCGTGGAAGCTGGCCGCCGCCGCGACCCGGTCGGCGAACGCGGCGGCCGTGCGCAGCGCCATGGCTCCGCCCATGCAGTAGCCGGTGATCCCGATCGGGCCGGAGGTCACGGACCGGTGTGCGGACAGGAAGTTCACGTATGCGGCGGCGTCGCGCATGGCGGCCTCGGGAGTGAGCGACGTCGCAAATCTCCTGAACGACTCCATGAGCTTCGCCCGGTTCTCCGGCTTGAGCAGGTCCGACAGATCGGCGACCAGCGGGGCGCGGCCGTGCCGGTAGAACAGGTTCGGCACCAGTACCAGGTAGCCGTGCGCGGCGATCCGCTCAGCCATCTCGGACAGCCGTGGGCGCAGCCCGATCCCGTCCATATAGAACAGCACGGCCGGATGCCTGTGACCGTCGTCGGGGTGCGCGAGGTACGCGTCGGCGACGCCGTCGGAGGTCCGTACGTCAACCATCGCGGTGTGCATGCGCCGCGTCCTCCCGGATGTTGTCGCTGGGATGTTCAGCACGCTCGACCGACTCTATTCCAGGGCGGCGAGGGCGGTGTTCTCCTGCGCGTCCCGGGCCGCGATGCCGGCGGCATCCGTGGGCATGGCGGCGTCGCTGTCGCGGCCGCGCAGCGGGATCTCCTTGATGAACAGGGCCAGCACGGGCACGGCCACGGCGAACACGATGGCCCATCCGAAGACGTGTGAGATGGCCGACGCCAGTGATTCCAGGAAGCCGGTGCGGATCGGGACGGGCAACCGTTTGAGCGACGTCGGGTCGACCCGGCCGCCGCCACTGGTGAGCCTGGTACCCACGTCGCCGAGCCTGCCCTTCAACTCGGCGGTGAGCTGGTGGTTGAAGACCGCGCCGAACAGTGACACGCCGAACGACCCACCGATCGAACGGAAGAACGTCGCGGCGCTACTGGACACGCCAAGGTCCTTCTGATCCACGCTGTTCTGGGCGATGAGCATGGTGGTCTGCATGAGGAAGCCCAAACCGATGCCGAGCACGGCGATGAACAGCCCGGTCTGGGCCCGACCGGTGTGCGCGTCCTGCCGGGAGAGCAGGAACATGGCCAGGGCCATCACCACTCCACCCGCGACCGGGAACGCCTTGTACCGGCCGGTGCGGGTGATGGTCTGACCGACGAACAGGGAGACGACCATCGCGGCGCCCATCATCGGCAGCAACAGCAGACCCGAGTTGGTGGCCGACGAGCCCTGCACGGTCTGCTGGTAGAGCGGCAAAAAGTTGATCGCGCCGAACATGGCGAAGCCGAGCAGGAAGCCGATGCCGGAGATGAGACTGAAGTTGCGGTTGGCGAACAGCGCCAAGGGCAGGATCGGCTCCGGAACACGCCGCTCGACGACGATGAACGCCACCAGGGTGATCGCGGCCGACACGGCGAGACCGACGATCTGCACCGAACGCCACGGGTACTCACTGCCTCCCCACGTGGTGATCAGCACCGCCGCGGTGATCGCCACCGTGAGCAGGGCCGCACCGAGCCAATCGATACGGTGTTCGCTGCGCCGCGGCGGCAGGTGCAGGGTGGCGATCAGCACCATCAAGGCGAGACCGCCCAGCGGGAGGTTGATGTAGAACGCCCACCGCCAGCTCAGGTGATCGGTGATGAAACCACCCGCCAGCGGGCCGGCGATCATCGCCAGCGACATGACGGCCGCCATGATTCCCTGGTAGCGGCCACGCTCCCGGGGCGGTACGAGGTCACCGATGATGGCCATGACGTTGACGATCAGGCCGCCGGCGCCGAGTCCCTGCACCGCGCGGAACGCGATGAGTTCGATCATGCCTTCGCCCGTGCCGCCGAACAGCGATGATCCCGCGGCGCCGCACAGGGCCGAGCCGATCAGGAAGATGACGATCGAGATGAGGAAGATGGTCTTGCGGCCGTACAGGTCCCCGATCTTGCCCCAGATCGGGGTGGAGACCGTCGTGCCCAGGACGTACGCGGTGACCACCCAGGACAGGTGGGACAGCCCGCCGAGTTCCCCCACGATGCGCGGCATGGCCGTGCCCACGATGAAGTTGTCGAGCATCGCCAGCATCATGGCCAGCAGCAGCCCCGGCAGGACGACCAGCACCTCACGCTGCATCCCGGGCGGCGGCGCGTTGCCGGCAGCCGCTCCCGTGGTCTCCGACATGGGTGTCGTCCCCTCTCCTCGCCACGCGGCCGCACGCCCCCGGACCCGGATGGCCGCGCACCGGACACACCGGCCCGGTGACCGCCACCGTCCCAGCCAGAATAGTACGGATAGCATAAACTGTTGCCTCAACCGAGAGTATTGGAGAGTGGCCCGCCGGGCCTCCGTCTCGTCCAGTACGGTGCCGTGACCTCCGAAGGGATCTGACGTGGCGGACCAAGACGCGCTGATCAGCCGGATCCTGGACACGCAGCGCCGGCTGCGGCAGCAGTTCACCGACGACCACGCGCACCCCTTGCTCGAGGTCAATCTGACCATGTCCCAACTGAAGGTCATGATCATTCTGGCGCGGCTCGGTGGGACCTCGGGCCAGGAACTCGCCCGGCGTACCGGGGGCAGCCTGACCACGCTCACGGGCATCATCGACCGGCTCGTGGCCCAGCAACTCGTCATCCGCCGCGAAGACCCCCGGGACCGGCGCGTGCGCCGCCTCGAGCTCACCCCGACCGGTACCGAGCTGGTCGACCGTGTGATCGCGTTCGGTGAGGAACAGCACCAGCGCCTGCTGCGACGGCTCGACCTGCCGGCGCTGGAGCACGTCGCGCACGCCTTCGACCTGATGCTCGGCGCGGCCGCACCCCATCCGCACGACGGCACCCCGGCGACCGGCGCGCAGGCCGGTACGCCAGCGCCGCACTGAGTACCCGCGCGCCCTATGCTCCGAGCCGAAGCGCTACGACCACTGATGCTCGGGGCCGGCTATATCGGGGTGCCGGTGGCGGACCTACCGTTGACCGCGGCCTTGTCGACGTCCGCGAGCGGCCTGATCCCGTTGCGTACCGAGTCGAGCAGTGCGATGCCCTGCCCGGCCAGCGACGCGACCACGCTGTTGACCCCTTCGGCCCCGTCGAGCACGGTGAGGTTCGCGCCCTGCAGACCCTCGGCGGCCGCCCGCAGCATCTCCGGTAGCTGCTGGATGACGAGCTGATCCAGCGCGATCCGGCCCTCGGCGGCCGCGGCCTCGGCGGACAGCCTCGTCGCGTCGGCCTGCGCGCGGGCGAGCGTGGTGATCCGTTCCGCCTCGGCCTGCGCGGGGCGGACGACCTCGGCGATCAGCTCGGCCTGGCGTAGCTCGGCGTTCTTCTGTGCGACCAGCGACCGTTCGGCGATGACGTCCTGCTGGGCACGGGCCGCGGCCAACGGCCCCGCCTGGGCGGCCGTCTGCTGCGCTTGATCGATCTCGGCCTGGTACCGGGCCTGTGCGATGGCCGTCTGGCGGGCATACTCGGCCTGGTTGCGCATGCTCTCCTGCTGCGCCATCGCGCTCGCCTGGTCCGCGGCCGCCTGGGCCACCTTGGCGTCCTGGTTGACCCTCGCCTGGTGCGGCGCCGCCAGGGCCTTGATGTAGCCCGCGCCTTTGTCGTCGATGCTGCTGATCTGCAACGAGTCGACGGCCAGGCCGATCCGGGCCATCTCGGTCTTGCTCGCGTCCACGATGGCGTCGGCGAGGGTCTGCTGCTCGCGAATGATCGCCTCGACCGTCATGCTCCCGATGATGCTGCGCAGATGGCCGCTGAAGATCCGACCGACCAGAGTGGACATCTGGGACTGGTCGCCCTGGAACCGCCGCGCCGCCGCGGCGATGGACTCGTGGTCGTCGCCGACCTTGAACGCGATGACCGCTTCCACTCCGAGCGTGAGCCCCTGCTTCGTGAAGCAGTCCTCGATGACCTCGGCTTCCTGCATCGCGAGCGTCAACCGGGAGGCCTTGGAGAAGACCGGAACCACGAAGACACCGTGCCCGGTCACAATCTTGAACGGAAGCGCGTCCGTTCCGCGCTGTTTGCGTCCACTGATCAGCAGAGCCTCGTTAGGCGCCGGTACGCGGTAACCAAACACTAGAGCGACCTTTCTGTCTCACCGGGGACGTCGCCGTCAGCCGGCGCCCCGGGCCATGGCTCGACGTCGACCTGACGCGCCCCACGGTTGTTGATGACGAGTACCTCCGCGCCGGCCGGAACTGCCGCCGCGGCGTACGCGATGTAATAGTGCGCGATGCCATCAACAACCACCCGCACCTCCCCCGGTCGGGCGCCGCCGCGTACCGCGTGGATTACCAACCCGACCTTGCCGACCAACGCCTGACTTGCCACCTGCTCCTCCATTGTGTGCCTGCACCCCGCGGGGTGCGGCCAAACCGCGAGGCCGTGACGGCGCGACACCAACTTCCCGCCCAGCACACCGCCGCGGGTCCGCGTCGAGGATCCGGCCCGCGCGCCACGCGACGTCGTCGCGACCGACATCGGCGACGCCCGTGGGCAGGTACCCGCATAACGGCTGACGGTACAGCGGTCGCCCAACATCCGCCCGGAGCACGCGCGCCGCACCGGGCCGTCGTCGGCGGCCCGAACCCGCGGCGCGCTGCCGCGCCCGGTCGGGGCTCGGCACGGCGCAAACTTGTCGGTGCCCGCCGCTACGGTTGGGCAATGACTACCGCACCGATTGTCTTGGTTCCCGGGTTCTGGCTCGGCGCGTGGGCCTGGGACGAGGTCGCCGCCGCCTTACGTGCCGACGGCCACAGCGACACCGCGGAGACGCTGCCGGGCCTCGAGTCGGTCGATACCGACCGGTCCGCGATTACCATGTCCGACCACGTCGACGCGATCTGCGACGCGGTGCGGGCGGCGGGGGCGCCCGTCGTGCTCGCCGTGCACAGCGGGGCCGGGGCCTCCGGCTACGGCGCGAGCGACCGCGTACCTGAACAGATCGCCGCGATGGTGTACGTCGACTCCGGTCCGGCGACGGGCGCGCTCGACCCGGACTTCTCCGCCGTGGAGCTGGCCCTGCCGACGTGGGAGGAGCTCGAGGAGGACCCCGGCAACAGTCTCGAGGGGCTCACCGCCGAGCAGCTCGAGACGTTCCGGCGGCGGGCGGTGCCGGAGCCGGGCGCCGCCCTGCGGGAGGCCGCGGTGCTGACCAACGACGCGCGCCTCGATGTGCCGTCCGTCGTCGTGTGCACGGCACTCTCCTCCGAGCAGGTCAAGGGCGCCGTCGAGCGGGGTTACGCGTTTGTGGGAGGCCTCGCCGAACTGCGCGACGTCACCTACGTCGACCTTCCGACGAACCACTGGTCGATGTGGTCGCGGCCGCGGGAGCTCGCCGCGATCATCGGCGACGTCGCACAGGTTCATGCGGCCGCCTAGTGGCAGTCAGCCGGGCCGCCGCGGTGAACGGGCGGCTCCGCTCGTCACCGCCGCTCGCCGGCGAGGTGACCTTGCCGCCGTCCAGCCTGATGTTGGCGGTGTAGATCGGCTTGCTGACCTTGGCCGGGGATGCGTACCGTGCCACCGGCCGTGGGTCCGGCCACCTCGACGGTCGTGACCGGTCTCCCCACCGACCGGGGTCAGTGCACGTGGCCGCCGGCAGCGGGCGGGGTGCGGGTGGGGCTCGGTGACCGGGTGCCGGTAGGGCTCGGTGTCGGCCGCGCGGACGGGCTGGGCGACGGGGTGCCGGACGGGCTCGGCGACGGGCTACCGCCGTCCGGGGCGACGACCAGGGTACCGGCCATGAACGGATGGAACTGGCAGGTTATCGCGAAGCTCCCCGGACCCGCCGGTGCCAGGAAGGTCGCCGAGGTGCCCGGCTGGATCGTGACCGTGGTGAAGCTGCCGTCGACGGCGGTGAGGGTGTGCATGATGAGGTCGTCATTGCGGACCGTGACGGTGGCGCCGGGCGGTACGGTCAACGCCCCGCCGAACATGAAGTTCGCGATCGTGATGACGGGGCTCGTCGGCGGGCTGCCGCTCGGGTTGGGCGACGGGGTGCCACCCGCCCCGACCACCAGGGTCCCCACCATGAACGGATGGAACTGGCAGGTGATCGCGAAGGTTCCGGGCCTCGCCGGCGCCTGGAAGGTCACCGTCGCCGCGGGCGGGATCGCCGGCGTGGTGAAGCTGCCGTCGACGGCGGTGAGGGTATGCATGATGAGGTCATCATTGCGGACGGTCACCGTGGCGCCCGGTGCGACGGTCAGCGTCCCCTGGAACGTGAAGTCCTTGATGACGATGAGGGCATCGGCGGCCGGCGTCGGGGCGAGCGATGCGAACGCGGGGCCGAGACCCGCGATCAGACCCGCCACCGCGACGGCGGCCAGTCCCAGACCGGCACGTCGCCACTTGCCGGCCGGCCGCTCGTGTATCCGCATTGCCCTCATGCGTGGACACGATGCCCCAGAGGTCGAGAGAGGTCAATGCGTACAGAACCGGTTGCGGGCGCCGGCGCCGGCCCGTCGTGCGCGTACCCGGGCCAGCACCAACGCCGTCGATGCCCGCGCTCATCCGTGATACCGCAACGGCGGGCGACTGGACGGTCCGACGCGGACGTTCTCCCCGCGTTGGATGTTCCCCGCCACCCGCACAAACCGACCTTCGAACACCGGCCCGAACGCCGCACCGGCACCCGCGTTTAGGCATCATCACCACATGACGGAGCTGCTTCACATCACCGAACGGACGACGTGGGAATCGGCACTGCCGGCACGGGAGTACCGGACGTCGACCCGCGCCGTGTCGCTGGCGCAGCAGGGCTTCATCCACTGCTCGCTGCCGCACCAACTTCGCGAGGTGGCGGAGCGTTTCTACGGCGACGCGGACGACCTCGTCGTCCTGGTCATCGACAGCGCCCGACTGACGGTACCGGTCAGATACGAAGCGCCCGAACCGGGAGCCGACCAGTACCCGCACATTTACGGCCCGGTACCGGTCGATGCCGTCACCACGGTCATTCCGGTCGGCCGCGACGACACCGGCCGGCTCGTGCTGCCCGAGCGGTGACCACCGGTCGGTGAGCGCCACCGGCGGGGCCCGCGAGGCGACGGGCCAACACCAATGAGCGACAGCCCGGGTACCGGAGATCTCCGGTACCCGGGCCGTTGTCGCGGCTTGTGGTCAGGCCGCGCTGTCGATCGGCATCGCGAAGTGGTTGGTTTTGGCGAGGCGGGTGTGGAGGTTGCCTTGGGTGGCGATGGCGGTGTAGTAGGCGTCGCGGCGGCGGGCGACGCAGCCGCCGGTGCGGTCGGTGGTGGGGACTTGTTCGGGGTCGAGGTGGGTGTTGAGGCCGTCGCGGAGTAGGACGAGGGCTTCGGCGCGGAGTTGGGAGACGCGGGATTCGGTGACGCCGAGTTCGGCTGCGATTTCGGTCATGGGGCGTTCGTTGAAGAAGTAGGCGGTGACGACGTGGCGCAGTCGTTCGGGGAGGGCTTCGATGGCGTGGTGGAGGTAGCCGATGCGTTCGCGGTGCAGGAGGAGGTCTTCGGGGCCGGGGGTGGCTTCGCGGACCATGTCGTCGGCGGTGCCGGCGGCGAAGCCTTGCAGGCTGAGGACGACGGCGCGTTGGACGTCGTCGGTGACGGCTTTGAGTTCGCTGGGGGCGACGCCGAGGGTGTGGGCGAGTTCGGTTTGGGTGGGGGTGCGGCCGAGGGTGGCGGTGAGGTGTTGGGTGGCGGTGTCGAGGCGGCGGGCGCGGGAGCGGACGGAGCGCGAGGCCCAGTCGAGGCCGCGGAGTTCGTCGAGTAGGGCGCCGCGGATGCGGGCGGTGGCGAAGGAGCCGAAGGTGGTGCCGCGGTCGGGGTTGTAGTTTTTGGCGGCCATGGCGAGGGCGGCCATGCCGGCGGAGACGAGGTCTTCGCGGCAGATGTGGGCGGGTAGGCGGGTGAGCATTTCGCGGACGAGGTGGCCTACCAGGGGTAGATGGTTGCGGACCAGTTCCTCCAACTCACGACCGGACAGCACGGTCGGGGTGGCAGAAACGGTAGCGGCAGGAGCGGTCATCGGTTTCCCCTCATGTCGGCGGCCAGACCGGGGGTGGATCACCGGCTGGCAAGAGGAACTCTCGATGACAGAGGGTGCGAGGATCGGTCACGTTCGGTTGCCGGCTGGTAGCAGCCGGCAAGAAGACCTAATCCGGGCGCCGCGGCTGGGTCAGCGGCTGTTGAGCCAGTTGTAGAACTCCACGACCCAGGGCGTCTGCTGCAGGTACGCCACCCCGGCGGCGGCCAGGAACAGCCCGGCGAGCGCGTGCGCGCCCCGGGCGCTGCGGCGGGTTCGGCCCAGCCGGTGCACCAGCACCATCCGCCCCACCAGCCGGGTCACCGTGAAGACGCCGGCGGCGACCGCCAGCACGAGAACGAACGCGAGCAACGGGGTGGCCAGGTGGCCGCGGGCGCTGGCCGCCCAGATACCCCAGCAGATGAAGGCGAAGAACGCGCCGATACCGGAGAGTTCCCAACCGTGGCGCAACGTCCCCGGATTCTCCCGCGGCCGGCGAGGCCAGGGCGGCCGATCGTCCACGACACCCACCGAGGTGGGATCGACCCGCCGGGGCGGCGGCACGGCGGCGCGGCCACGGATCTGAACCGGCGCGGAGTCCGCCGATCCGCCCGGCCCCGACCCACCCGGCCCCGACCCAACCCGCCCGCCGCCAGCCGACCCGCTGGCGGCGGAGAGTCCACCGGCAGCGGCCGACCCGCCGGCCACACCGGCCACAGCCACGCCGGCCACAGCGGACCCGTCGGCCGCACCGGCCACAGCCGACCCGCCGACCACACCGGCCACCGCCGACCCGCCAGCGGCGCCCGGCGATACCGGGGCCGTGCCCGGGCCGACTGGTGCACCGGACCGCGGTGACAGAGGTGAGCCGACCGGCGAACCGGACACCGGGGGCGACGACACCTGGGCCGCCACGACCGGCGGTCGCGGCTGCTCCCCGGCGCGGCCGTTGAGTGCCGATAGCCCGCCGAAACCGGCCGATCCGACA
>JAVHWE010000102.1:0-3019 GCA_032160285.1 Micromonosporaceae bacterium
CAGCAGCGGCAGCGGCACGGTGCAGACCACGTGCTCGCGATGGTGGACGACCGTGCGACCACCGGCGCGTACCTCGATGGCCACACCGTCCGGCTTGACGGAGAGCCCGACGACCTCCCGGCCGAGCAGGATCGGCGCGCGCAGCCGCCGGGCCAGCCGTTCGACGATGCGCGCCATGCCGCCCCGTACCCGTACCAGATCCGGGCTGGTCTCGGTGAGGATGTCGTCCAGGAAGGTGTTCAGGTCGCCGCCGCACGCGGCCCGCAGGTGCGGAAACGCCACGAAGAGGCCGTGCAGGTCGATCCGACCCCCGTCGCGGTCGGCCAGGTACGGTCGCAGGTCGATACGTTCGACCAGGTCCAGCAGGCGCGCGCTGAGGTCGCGGCGCAGGCTCTCACGCTGCGCGGGCGGTGCGATGGCGTCCACGATGAGGCTCAGTCGTGCCGCGAAGAGCAGCGTCTCCTCCCGGTACGCGTCAACGGAGTGCCGGCGTCGCAGCTCCGCCAGCAGGGCTGCCGGCGCGTCCCGCAGGCGCCGATACCCGGTCGGCGTACCCAGGTACGCGTTCTCGTCGGCCAGCAGGCTGTGGAAGGGGCGTAGCTCATCGGACAGGCCCAGCGTCGCGATGTAGCCCATCGTGTACGTGTGTCCGGCCGGAATGCGCATCGCACCCAACTCGGCGACGGGTGAGTCGGCGTCGCCGCCGAACCGGTGGCTGTAGATGCGTCCGCCGATCCGGCGGCTGCCCTCCAGTATGACGACCCGGTAGCCGCGCTGTTCCAGCTCGTATGCCGTGACAAGGCCGGCGATACCGGCACCGATGACGGCGACGGGCACTCCGGTCGCCGCGATCGCCCGGTCGTGGGTGACGGCGCTCGACGGGACCGCCCGCCCCCGGGTCCGGGCCCGATGACTGCTGTGTTCCCGGCCGTGTCCGCCAACGGAAAACACCGCAGGTAGATCTCGCATCCAGGCCCCCAGCAGACATTGACCGGTGTCTATTCATCACGGCGGCGATCGCCCAACATGAACAGCCACCATCAGGTGGCACACCATGAGGTGCTGGCTTCGCACGGCCTTCCGCCAGGGATCTTATGGACCAACGCCGCCTCGACCGGGGCCAAATCCACAGTAGTCACCCGGAAGCAACACCTGGATTCGCCGCCGACACCGGCCGGAGGACGCCGACCCCGACCGGAGGGCACCGACCCCGGCCGGCGGATCGGTCAGGTCCGGCGCCGCGATCCCGGCAGGAACGTCGCGATGTAGTCGCGCAGCGCGTCCATCCGGTTCAGCGGCGCGACCAGGCCGACATACCCGTCCGGGCGCACCACGGTGAGATTTCCGGACGGTCCCAACGCCCGCACATCCTCGCCCACCGGTACGGAGATCGGCACCACCGACATCGGCGCCGCGGCCCGACCGCAGATGTCGCGCAGGCGGCCCAGGGTCGCCGGGTCCGCGCGGGCCGTGGACAGCAGCACCGTCCACCGGTCGTAGCGGAGAACGTCGTGAAGCCGGCCGGGCCGCCCGACGGCGACACCGGTCGTGACCGGTCGGGACCGCACCGCGCCGGGCGCTTCGCCGGCCGCCGGCGCGCGCGCCGGGGTGAGTACCGCGACCGCCGCCTCGACGGGTGCGTCGAGGTCCGCGGGGATGACCGTGAGATCCGGCATCCGGTCGCCAGCCCGCGGTCCGGAGCGACCCGAGCGGCCGGGCTGGGGCCACGACAGCGGACTACGGCGATGATTGCGGCCGAAGTCGCTCATCATCCACTCGGTCCGCCGCTGGAAACTCGACCAGGGCATGCCCACCCGGAGCAGCGCGCTGCGGGTGCGATGCGCGAGCGGCGGCAGCAGCAACTCCATCACGTTGAAGCGCATGTCGCGGATCACGCCGAGGGCCAGCGCCCGCTGCTCGGACTCGTAGGTGTCCAGGAGCGCGTCGGTGGCCTCGCCCCGGTGCACCGCGGCGAGCTTCCAGGCGAGGTTGTGCGCACCGAGCATGCCGACGTTCATGCCGTGCCCGCCGATCGGCGCCCAGGAATGGGCCGCGTCCCCGGCCAGCAGCACCCGCCCCCGCCGCAGGCCGCCGGCGACCCGATCGGCGAACCGGGCCCGACTCAGCCACACCGGCTCGGTCAGGGTGAACGTCAGCGCCGGCTGGCCGGACGCGGCGGCGACCAGGTCACGGAGTTCGTCCAGAGTGGGCGGCTCGGTGTGGCCGGGATTGGGGTCGTCGCGCACGCAGAACACCCGGTAGCCGGCGTTCGGCGTCGGGAACATGATGACCGACCGGTACGGGGCGAGGAAGAAGTACCCGTGCCCGGGTCGGTCCGGCAGCGGCCAGGTCGGGATCACGTTGCCCTGGATCACCTGCATGTTCTCGCGCCGGCTGCCCTCGAACGGGATGCCGAGCCGGTCGCGCACCATGCTTCGTGATCCGTCACAGCCGACCACCCATGCCGCGTTGACGACGTCGACGCCGCCGTCGGCCGAGCGAAGCGGTACCTGTACCCCGCTGTCGTCGCCACGCACGTCGGTGGCTGTGGTCCGCCAGTCGACGCTGACCCCGAGTCCGTTGAGATTGTCGGCGAGCAGGCGCTCGATGTCGTGCTGCTCGATGGTCATCGCGCGGGGGTACCGCGAGACGAATCGGCCGACCTCGAACTCCCCGAGCAGCCGGCCGTCGCCGTAGAAGCTCGCGCCCGCCATCTGGTAGGACTCACGCCGGATGGCGTCGCCCACACCGAGGGCACCGAGCGCCTCCCCCGCCCGCGGAAACACCACGTCCGCGCGCGGCTCCCGGTTCGTGCCCGACGCCCGGTCCACGTTCCGTACCCGCAGGTCCAGCCGGCGCAGTGCGATCGCCAGGGTCAGTCCGACGGGACCCGCCCCGATCACCAGTACGTCCACGTCGTGCCCCATGCCGAACCCCCCGTAGCGGTGTGTCGATCGTCGGCTATTGCCCGCTACGCCGGTAACGCCTCGATCACCTTCAACGACGACGGTGACTCGAT
>JAVHWE010000143.1:0-3061 GCA_032160285.1 Micromonosporaceae bacterium
GGCATGGTGGCCGAGAACAGCATGGTCTGCCGGTTGTCCGACAGCATCGCTAGGATCCGCTCGACGTCGTCGAGGAAGCCCAGGTCGAGCATGCGGTCGGCCTCGTCGAGGACCAGGGCCTTGACCCGGTCCAGCCGCAGTTGCCGGCTCTTGGCCAGGTCGAGCAGGCGGCCGGGGGTACCGACCACGATCTCGACGCCGCGCTTGAGCGCGTCGGTCTGCGGCTCGTACGCGACGCCGCCGTAGACCGGGAGTACCCGCATGCCGCGGGTCTTGCCGGCGGCCTCGATGTCGCGCGCCACCTGCAGACCCAGCTCACGGGTGGGCACCACGACCAGCGCCTGCGGCAGTCCGTCCGCTCCTTCCGATGGCGACAGCGCCCGCTGCAGCAGCGGAATGCCGAAGCCGAGGGTCTTTCCGGTACCGGTGGGGGCCTGGCCGATCAGGTCGGTGCCGCGCAGGGCGATCGGCAGCGCGTACTCCTGGATCGCGAACGACCGGGTGATGCCGACGGCCTCCAGCGCGGCGACGGTCTCCGGACGTACGCCGAGTTCGGTGAACGTGGGGCTGTCGGCCGTCACCGGCGCACGGGCGGCGAGTTCGGTCTCGGCTATTTCGATTGGGCTCAGTTCGGCCTCGGCCGCTTTGGCGGCGATGTGGCCTTCGTCGTTGTTTGTCAAGTTCCGGGGTGTCTCTCTCGCGGGAGCGCCCCGACAGGTCCGGGTGCACTCGGATGTGGCGCGCGCCACGGGCGACGAGGGATCGCGGGCCGCGCGTTTCGCCGGACGCTCGCTGGCGTCGGCGTGAGGTGATACTTCATGCTAGCACCAGCTCTGACCTGCCCAGTCGTATCATGACGTTTCGCGGATCTTGGACGACCCGCCGGGCGGTGCGCTGCCGAGCGGGTTTCGGGGCGGTAGCCTGCGGTCGTGCCCGAGGACGCCCCGCCGCTGCCGCCCGTCGCCGAGTTGCTCGGTCTGCTCGCCTACGCCGAACTCGTCGCGTTCGACCAGATGGCGGCCGACGCGCGGCTCGCGCCGGACCTGCGCCGGCGCGCCGTGCTCAGTGAGATGGCCGCTCGCGAGATCGACAACTACGCCCGGCTCGCGGCGCGCCTCGACGAACTGGGGATCGAGGCACAACGGGCGATGAACCCGTACGTGGCGCCGCTGCGCGACTACCACGGCCAGACCGCGCCGAAGGACTGGCTGGAGGCGCTGACCAAGGCGTACGTGGGTGATGGTGTGGCCGATGACTTCTACTCCGAGATCGCCGCCTGCCTGCAGCCGCCCGACCGTGACCTTGTCCTGGACGTGCTGCACGACTCCCGCCACGCCGACTTCGCCGCAGACGAGTTGCGGGCCGCCATCGCGGCCGACCCCAAGGTGGCCAACCGGCTGTCGATGTGGGCCCGTCGGCTCGTCGGCGAGGCGCTGTCGCAGGCCCTGCGGGTTGCCGGGGAACGGGTCGAGCTGGCCATGCTGCTCGCGTCCGGCGGCGACGAGCTGGCCGATATCCAGCTGCTCTTCAAGCGGCTGACCACCGCGCACACCGCCCGGATGACCGCGGTCGGGCTGAACAACTGAGGACCGTGGCCGAGCGGCCACGGTCGGAGCCTGTTGCGACTGTCGCGGTTCAGCTGGCGGTGAAGCCGACCGATCGCGGTGCGGTTTCACCGATCTCGATGTATGCCAACTTGTCGACCGGGACGATCACCCGGCGACCCTTGTCGTCGAAGAGCGTGAGAACACCGTCTCGGCCCGAGAGCGCCTCGGCCACGGCCTTTTCGACGTCGGCCGGAGACTGTGCGCTCTCCAGTACGAGTTCGCGGGCCGCGAACTGCACGCCGATCTTGACCTCCACGTCGTCCTCCTTGGTCGGGTCCTGCTCAGCCGGCGGCCCGATCGCCACCCGGAGAAGGGTAACGCGATCAGGTCTGCTCGCCCTGCAACGGGAAGCTTGCGATCCCGCGCCACCCCAGGGCGGCGACCAGTTGGACGGCCTCGGACTTACGCACCTGACGGCCGCCGGCGAGCCAGAACCGCGCCGCCATCTCGGCCGCCCCGACCAGTCCGGCCGCCAGCAGCTCGGCCCGGGCCCGGCTCACCCCGGTGTCGGCCATGATCGTGTCGGTGATCGAGGCGATGCAGGTCGACTCGACCCGATCCACCCGCTCCCGGACGGCCGGGTCATTTCGCAGGTCCGACTCGAACACCAGCCGGAACGCTTCGCTCTCATGATCGACAAAGTCAAAGTACGCCTGGGTGGCGCCGAGGACCCGGTCCTTGTTGTCGGCGGTGGCCGCCAGGGCCAGCCGGACCCGACCCACCAGCGCCTCACAGTGGGTGTCGAGCAGCGCCAGGTAGAGCTCCAGCTTGCCGGGGAAGTGCTGGTACAGCACCGGCTTGGAAACGCCGGCGCGTTCGGCGATGTCGTCCATCGCCGCGGCATGGTAGCCCTGCGCGACGAAAACCTGTTGGGCGGCTGCGAGGAGTTGCTTGCGCCGCGCCGAGCGTGGCAGACGCACCGGCCTGCCGGTCGCCTGAATGCCGCTCGTCGCCGAGGTCATCTGTTCCTCCAGAACTACTCCACCGGATGCAACTTACCGCTCTTAGCCGTTCACGGTAGCCTCACCTCAGGCGACGGAGGAGCGCACGGTGGACGAAACGGGACAATCCGGCGCGGATGCTACCGCTAGGGGGAACGGCGCTGGCGACCATGATGAGGCGCGGGGCCTTTCGTCGGGGGCCGCCAACGGCTCGTGGTCGACCGACTCGTTGCTCGAGTGGCGCCCGCCCGGCGTCCCCACCGGCCGAGCCGCGGTCGGGTCCGCCCGGGTGAACGGTGACGGCGATCCGGCCGGGGTCGATCCGTTTCCGCCCGACGACGACCCGCCGCGAGGCTATCCGAACCGCGCTGAACCGGCCGACGCGACAGGCGTCCACGGGGCGGGCGGCAACGGTCACCCGGTACACGGTTCACCGCTGCCACTGCCCACCCCCGAGCATTCGGCAATGATCGACGACATTCCGTACGCGGACCGCCAGGAGACCGCCGATCA
>JAVHWE010000174.1:0-4191 GCA_032160285.1 Micromonosporaceae bacterium
AGCTGGCGGTGATGGCTGAAGCCGTTGCGCAGGTAGAAGTCGACCGCGCGGCGGCCGGAGTGGACGGTCACGTGCAGCAGCCCCCGTGTACGGGCCTCGGTCAGGATCCCGACCATAAGCGCACCGCCGATGCCGCGATTGCGGTGCTCGTCGCGGACCATGACCGACTGGATGTCGCCGTACCACCGGTCCAGCGACTCGTTGCCGGGCACCCGTTCCGCGACGTGCAGCCAGGCGGCCCCGACCACGTACCCGTCGATTTCGGCGACGAACGGCAGGTGCGTGTCCGCATGGGCGGCCACCCAGGCGGCGTACGCCTCGAGCCTGTCCCGGTCGATGTCGCGCAGTTCCGCGAGCACCGCCACATCCGCCACGCTGGCCCGGCGCACGATCACCCGGCGGAGTCTAGGCGAGTCCGTCTGGTGAGCCGGCCCCGGTCGGTTCGGGTTCAACCGACGGTCTGTTTCAAACCCCGGGGCCTGACCGGCGCGGGTCACCCGTACATGATGAACGGGTGACCGTTGGCAGCTGCTGTGGCTGCATGCGGCGGTCATGATTGAACGTGGACACCAGGCGGAATCCGAATATGTCTCAGGGGGCGATGATGGACGCGGTTTCCAGCGTCGTGCGCGGTGGCGGGTCACCGGGCCTACGGTGCGATCGAGGTGGTGGAGCGCGAAAACGCCCCAAGCGAAGGCGGCCCTGCTGATGTTGGCGTCGATCGCGTATCTGGTATTCGGCCGGCGTCGTTGAGGTCATCGGTGGAACACAACCACCGCGGCGTGAGAATGCCGACGGGGTCCGCAACGGGCAGCGGGTACGGGCATGCGGCCTGACGTGTTCGAGTCCGGCCTGGACGTGTCCGCGGCCGGCGAACTGGGCGGTGAGCAGGTTCTGCGGGGCCTCGGGGTGGGGCCGGACGGCCTTTCGGCGTTGGAGGCCGCGCGGCGGCTGACCCGATACGGGCCCAACGCCGTGTCCACCCACCGGGCGAGGCTACTGCCCGTGTTGTGGCACCAACTCCGTTCGCCGCTGCTGGGACTGTTGGTGGTGGCGGCGGTGGCGTCGTATTTCGTCGGGGAGCGCAGCGACGCGGTGATCATCGGTGTGATCGTGGCGCTGTCGGTGGGCCTTGGCCTGGTCAACGAGTACCGGGCGGAGAAGGCTGCCGAGGCGCTGCACTCACAGATCCATCACCGTGCGGTGGCTCTGCGCGGGGGTCATGCGACCCCGGTGGACGTGACCGGGCTCGTTGCGGGTGATGTCGTCGACCTGCGACTCGGGGACATCGTGCCCGCTGACATTAGGCTGCTGGGGGCCTCCGGGCTGGAGTGTGACGAGTCGGTGCTCACCGGGGAGTCACTGCCGGTGGCCAAGAACACCGCGCCGGTGGCGGCGGGTACGCCGCTGGCCGAACTGACCGGCTGCGCGCTGATGGGTACCGTCGTTCACGCTGGCAGCGGGCGCGGGGTGGTGACAGCCACCGGGGCGCTGAGCCAGTTCGGGCGTATCGCCGCCGGTCTGGGCACCCACCAGACCGAAACCCAGTTCCAGGTGGGCCTGCGCCGGTTTTCGATGCTGCTGGTCTACGTCGCGGCGGCGCTCACCACGTCGATCTTCGTTATCAACGTGGTGCTGCACCGGCCGATCCTCGACGCGTTGCTATTCTCCCTGGCCATCGCGGTCGGGATCACCCCGCAACTGTTACCGGCCGTGGTGTCGATGAGCCTGGCGGCCGGATCCCGGCAGATGGCCCACCGTAAGGTGCTGGTCAAACGCCTGGTCTGCATCGAGGATCTCGGCGACGTCGATACCCTGTTCACCGACAAGACCGGGACGTTGACCCAGGGCCGGATCAGCTTCATGCGCGCCATCAGCACCGACGACTCTTCGCCGGACGCGCCGCTGCGATGGGGGCTGGCCTGCACCGAGGCCACCGTCGAAGGCGGCCACGCGGTCGGCGGCAACCCCCTCGATATGGCGCTGTGGGACTCACCCGCCGCGCGGGCACTGCACGCGGCGCTGTCCGGCGACACCCGGCTGTCCGTGCTGCCCTTCGATCATCAACGGCGCATGGTATCCGTCGTGGTGGGCGACGGGCGCGGCGGCCGGACCGTGGTGACCAAGGGCGCGCCGGAAACGGTGCTGCAGCGCTGCGTGGACGTGCCGGCTGCCGCCACCGCGGCCCTCGCGGCCGAATTCGCGGCCGGCAACCGGGTCGTCGCCGTCGCCACCCGCCCTGCCGCCGATCTTGCCCAGCTCACCCCCGCGGATGAGCGCGACCTGCGGCTGGCCGGACTGCTGGTCTTCCTGGACCCGCCGAAGCCCGACGCGGCCGTCGCGCTGGCGCGCCTGGCGGGCCTCGGCATCGCCGTCAAGATCGTCACCGGTGATAATCCGGCGGTCGCCGTCAAGGTCTGCCAGGACCTCGGCCTGCCCGCGGGGGCCGCGCTTACCGGCACCGACATCGACGGCCTCGACGACACCCAACTCGCGGCCGCGCTCACCACCACCACCGTGTTCGCGCGGGTCAGCCCCGAACACAAGGCCCGCATCGTCCGTCTCCAGCGCCTTACCGGCGCGGATGTGGCCTTCCTCGGCGACGGCGTCAATGACGCGCTCGCCCTGCACGCCGCTGACGTGGGCATCTCGGTCGACTCCGCGTCCGACGTCGCCAAGGATGCCGCCGACGTCATCCTGCTGGAAAAGGACCTCGGCGTGCTCGCCGACGGCGTGGTCGAAGGCCGCCGCATCTTCGCCAACACCATCAAGTACGTGCTGATGGGCACATCGAGCAACTTCGGCAACATGTTCAGCGCCGCCGGCGCCTCGCTGTTCCTGGCGTTCCTGCCGATGCTGCCGTCCCAGATCCTGCTCAACAATCTGCTCTACGACGCCAGTCAACTGGCCATCCCGACCGACAACGTCGACGAGGAACAACTACGGCGTCCGTCGCACTGGGACATCCGGTTCATCCGCCGCTTCATGCTCTACTTCGGACCGTTCAGCTCCCTGTTCGACTTCGCCACGTTCGCCGTCATGCTGTGGGTGTTCCACTCCGGACCGACCCAGTTCCGCACCGGCTGGTTCGTGGAATCCCTGGCCACCCAGACACTGGTCATCTTCGCGATCCGCACCCGCCGTATCCCGTTTTTCCGCAGCCATCCCAGCCTGCCGCTCACCCTTGCCGCGCTCGGCGTGGCCACGGTCGGCGCCCTGCTGCCGGCCACCCCCGTCGCACACCTGCTGGGCTTCCGCCGACTGCCGGGCGGCTTCTTCGCCGCGCTCGCCGCCATGGTCGCCGGTTACCTCGGCCTCATCGAGGCGGGCAAGCGGCTGTTCTACGGCGCCGCGCACGCGCCGGTCACCGTGACAGCGCCACCCGTGGGGCATCGTCACCTGCGCCGCCGCGCCGCGTACTTCACCGCCGGACACCGCCCACGACCCGCTGAGCCGCATGACGCTCGCGAGGACGCCGGACACCGCCCACGACCCGCTGAGCCGCACGACGCTCGCAAGGACGCTCGGCGGAAGTAACCGGAACTCCTGACCGTGGCGCGGCTTGGTCGGCTGCATCCAGGTGCGTGTGGCGTCGCCAGCGTGTCCAGCGACGGCTCGACGTCGCTCGGTATGTCAAAGCGGGCCACTTTGTGGTAACGGTGGGTGATTCCGTCCCGCAGGTCACGCGGGGTCCGCCCGACCTGTGCGGGCACCGGGGCGGGCTACGCTGCTGGGGTGACTGAGGTTGCTGGGGGTGCGGTGGGTGGAGGCGGTCCGCAGTCCGCGCCGACCTCGGACCTGGTGGCCCTCCTGGACGCGGACCCGCACGGGTGTGCGTTGGCCCGGTCGGTGCGCGATGAGGACGGCGCAATCGTCGACTTCACGCTGGTTTACCTCAATGAGGCCGGTGGTCGGTTTCTCGGCCGGCCGCGGCAAGAGCTGATCGGTCGCCGGTACCGGCAGCTGTGGCCGGAGACGGTAACGGACGGTACGTTGCCGCTGTATATCGGTGTGGTGCGAGACCGGGTGCCGGCGGTACGCACGGTGTACTACGACCGGGCGAGCGTCGCGGGGCACTTCGAGTTCCGGGTCGTACCGTTCGGTGACGGGTTCGTGGCGCGGTTCGTTGATCTGAGTAAGTTGACGATGGGGTCGCAGACCGAGGGCGGCGCCCGCCTCTACGACGCGCTC
>JAVHWE010000198.1:0-3985 GCA_032160285.1 Micromonosporaceae bacterium
TGTCGAAGACCTTCGTCAAGAACCCGCGCGACGTGGTGAAGCCCGGTGACATCGTGCGGGCCAAGGTGCTCACCGTCGACATTCCCCGTAAGCGCATCTCGCTCACGCTGCGCCTCGACGATGAGGCGGTACCCGACGACGGCGGCGACGACACCAGCCCGGCGCGCGGCGCCGGGGGTGACCGGGGTGCCGGCGGCGCCGGGGGTGACCGGGGTGCCGGCGGCGCCGGCGGCGCCCGGGGTGGCGGCGCCCGGGGTGCCGGCGCCCGGGACGCCGGTGCCCGGGGGGCCGGGGCACCGCGCGGTGCGGGCCCCCGGGGTGCCGGCGGGACTGCCGACACCGCCCTGGCCGAGGCGCTGCGGCGGGCCGGCCTCACCGGAGACGCCGGCTGACATTCGTCGCCCCACATCGGGCTCGGCCGGCGTCAACGTGATGATCTCCCGCGCTCACAACGCCACCACGTCGGCAACGACGCAGGCGATGTTGTCGGGTGCGCCGCCCTCATACGCCAGCGCGATCAGCCGCTCGACCGCCTCGTCCGGCGCGCACCTCCGCCTCAACGCGGCGCTCATCGACTCCGTCGCCACGACCCGGGTGAGCCCGTCCGAGCAGAGCAGGTAGCGGTCGCCGGCCACGACATCGTGCACCGACAGGTCGGGTTGGTGGCCGCCGGCGCCGGTGAGGGCCCGTACCAGCATGGCGCGCTGCGGGTGCGACTCGGCCTCCTCCGGTGCCAACCGCCCCTCGTCCACCAGCGACTGCACCCAGGTATGGTCATGGGTGATCTGGAACAGCTCATCCCCGCGCAGCACATACGCCCGGGTATCTCCAATGTGGACCAGCGCCAGCTGGGAGCCAGACCAGAGCATCGCGGTGAGAGTGGTGGCCGCCTCACCGTTGTCGGTGGCCGCGGCGACACCCCGTACGGCCCGTTGCGCGTCGCCGACCGCCTCGGCCAACGCGTTGAGCAGCTCCCCCGGCGGCACCGAACGGGCCTCCAGTGGCTTCAGCGCGTCGATCGCCGCGGCGCTGGCGCTCCCGCCCGCGGCGCCGCCGACGCCGTCGGCCACCGCGAGCAGACCGCTCCCGGCGTAGGCCCGGTCCTCGTTGCTCGTCCGTACCTTGCCGGTATCCGCGCGTGCCGCGTACCGGATGCCGAGTGTGACGCCCGCGTTGGTCATGGCACTTCCCCTTCCCCTGAGGTAGCCGACGAGGAAGGTGGCAAGCTGCTCGCGACTGGCCGTCTCCGCGACGACCTCGGCCCAGTACGCCTCGACCTCGGCGGCGGCCGCCGTACGGTCGAGCCCGACCACCACCCGGACGCGGGCCAGCGGCATGCCGAGGCGGCGCAGCCATGCGATGAGCCGGGCCCGCTCCAGCTGACCGGGGTCATACAGCCGGTACCCCGACTCGCTGTCCACGGCCGTCGGTGGCAACAAGCCGAGCTCGTCGTAGAGCCGCAGCGCCTTCGGCGATAGCCGTGCCGCCCGCGCGAACACCCCGATCGTCAGCAGTGCCACCCGAGTTCCTCCTCGTACCGACCGGCGCCGCGACCGCGGCGGGCTTCGTTACGGCCGGCGCGTCGAGCGTGCGGCTTCACCCAGGGTCAAGGTCAAGCCTGCCACCCGACCCCGCACGGCCGCATCGATCAGGTGAGTCGGTCCTCCGCGCCGACGCAAAGAACCCGTCAAGATCGGCGCGTTAGGCGTTAAGGCCGCATCAAGATCAGCAATAACGGTCCGGTTCGGGCGTTTGCTGGTGGGGTGCTGAAGTGGACCAAGCGGCTGCTGGTGGGCCGCCCGCTGCGCAGCGAGCGGCTGGGTGACACGCTGCTGCCGAAGAAGCTGGCGCTGCCGGTGTTCTGTTCCGACCCGTTGTCATCCAACGCCTACGCCACCGAGGAGATTCTGCGGGCGTTGAGCCTGGGCGGGCTGGCGCTGTTCTTCCTCACCCCGTGGGTCGCGCTGGCGGTGATCGTGCTGCTGGCCGTGGTGGTGGCCTCCTACCGGCAGACCTGCCACGCCTATCCGACCGGGGGTGGTGCCTATGCGGTCAGCCGGGCCAACCTCGGCCGCAACGCCGCGCTGGTCGCCGCCAGCGCCCTGCTGGTCGACTACGTGCTCACCGTGGCGGTGTCGGTAGCCGCCGGGGTCGACGCGGTCACCTCGGCGTTTCTGACCCTCAAGCCCTTCGCGGTGGTCATGTCGCTGGGGTTCGTGGCGCTGCTCGCGTTGATGAACCTGCGTGGCGCGCGGGAGTCCGGCACGGTATTCGCCATGCCGACCTACGGCTTCATCGCCGTGATCTTCGCGATGATCGGCTGGGGAGCGATCCGGGCGGCGACCGGGAACGCGCCGGTGGCCGAGTCCGCGTCGTTCAACATCACCCCGGTGCACCAGGCCGCCGGCGTGGCGGCGCTGCTGTTGGCAGTGCGCGCCTTCGCGCAGGGCTGCACGGCGCTGACCGGGGTGGAGGCGGTCAGCAACGGCGTGCCGAACTTCAAGTCCCCGAAGAGCACCAACGCGGCCAACACCCTCACGATCATGGGTGCCGTCACCATCGCCATGTTCGCCGGGATCACCGCCCTGGCGCTCGCGTCGAAGGTCCGTTTCGCCGCGGACCCGACACGTCTGGTGGGCGCGCCAGCCGGCTACGAGCAGCGGACCGCGATCGCGCAGATCGCCGGGGCGGTGTTCGGTTATCAGTCGGTGTGGTTCCTGCTGGTGCAGGGCTTCACCGCGGCGATCCTGATCCTGGCGGCGAACACCGCGTTCAACGGCTTCCCGATTCTGGCCTCGATCCTCGGCCATGACGGTTACCTGCCCAAGCAGTTCTCCCGGCGCGGCGACCGGCTGGTGTTCAGCAACGGCATCGTCATCCTGGCCGTGCTGGCCGGGTTGCTGATCTGGGCGTTCGACGCCTCCACCAGCCGGCTGATCCAGCTCTACATCATCGGCGTTTTCGTCGCCTTCACCCTCAGCCAGACCGGGATGGTCCGGCACTGGACCCGCCTGCTGGGCGCCGTACGCGACCCGACGGTGCGACGACGGATCCACCGCTGCCGGCTGATCAACGCCGTCGGCGGGGCGCTGACCGGGGTGGTGCTCGTTGTGGTGCTGATCACCAAGTTCGTCCACGGCGCGTACCTGGTCGCCATCGCCATGCCGACGATCTTCCTGCTGATGAAGGCCATCGGCCGCCACTACCGGCGGGTCGCCGAGGAATTGGCACCCGAGCCGGGCGGGATGGTGCTGCCGGCCCGCATCCACGCCGTGGTCCTCGTGTCGAAGATGCACAAGCCGACCCTGCGCGCGTTGGCCTACGCGCGGGCCACTCGCCCGGACACGCTCACCGCGCTGACCGTTGCCAGCAGCCCGGACGACGTGCGGGCGTTGCAGGCCGAATGGTCCGAACGCGGCATCCCGGTGCCGCTGACCGAGTTGGACGCCCCCTACCGCGACATCACCGGCCCGGTGCTGGACTACGTCGCCGCGCTGCGCGCCGACCACCCCCGTGACCTGGTGGTGATCTACCTTCCCGAATACGTGGTCGGGCACTGGTGGGAACACCTGCTACACAACCAGAGCGCGCTGCGCCTGAAGGCCCGGCTGCTATTCCAACGCGGAATCATGCTCACCAACGTGCCATGGCAACTCGCCTCCAGCCGCGCCGACGAACGCCAGACCGAGACTGCCGAGCCTGAACCGGCCCATGCGGCCAGCGGACGTATAACAGAACCGTGACAGCACGTCGAGCGGTACCGGCGCGGCGCGGCTGGCTGGGCCTGGCGGTGGCCGCCGCCGGGCTCGCCGGCCTCACCGCGCTGCTCGCCCCAACCCGGGTGAGCGTGTCGCTGGCCAGCGTGGCACTGCTGTATCTGGTACCGGTGGTGGCAGCCGCTGCCATCGGCGGGGTACGGCCGGCCCTGACCGCCGCCGTCGGCGCGGACCTGTTGGTGAACTTCTACTTCATCCCGCCGTATCAC
>JAVHWE010000236.1:0-4199 GCA_032160285.1 Micromonosporaceae bacterium
AGCACGCCGCCGGATACGTTCACGGCGCGGGTCGCCTCGGGTGCGGAGGGCGGCGTGAGCGGCCTGGTGGAGGTGCGCCTCGACGATCTCGCGAACGCGCCGGTCGGATCGTTCGCGGTGGCCAATACCGGCGGGCCGCAGGCCTGGCGGGACGTACCCGGCAGCGTCACCCCGGTCACCGGGGTGCACACCGTCTTCCTGACCTTCACCAGCGGTCAGCCGGCCGACTTTGTCAGCATCAACCGGTTCAGGTTCGAGCGCCCGGCGTCAGCCGGGTGAGCGCGGCGCGCAGCCGGGCGACGGTACGCTCGCGGCCGAGCACCTCCAGCGACTCGAACAACGGCAGACCCACCGACCGGCCGGTCACCGCCACCCGTACCGGTGCCTGCGCCCTGCCCAGCTTGAGGCCGCGCTCCGCGCCCAGCACCTCCAGTGCCGACTTGAGCGACCCGGCGTCCCACGGCGCGTTCGCGTACCCGGCCACCACGGCTTCCAGCAGGTCCGCCGCGCCGTCCGTCATCGCCTTCGCCCACGCGGCGTCGTCGATCGTGGGCCGGGGCAGGAACAGGAAGTCGACGTAGGACACGATCTCCGACAGTACGGTGATGCGGGTCTGTGCCAGCGGCGCGACCGCCGCGTACGCCTTGGCGTCATAGTCGGCCGGTGCCCACGGCGGGACGGCGACCGGAGCCCCGCCGGGAGTCACCGGCGTGCCGTGCAGCCACGGCTGGGTCGATTCGATGAACTCGTCCACCGTCAGCGCGCGGATGTACTCGCCGTTGAAGGCCCGCAGCTTCTTCTCGTCGAAGAACGCCGACGACGAGGTGACCTCCTCCAGCCGGAACTCGTCGCAGATGACCGACCACGGCACGATCTCCCGGTTGCCCGACGGCGCCCAGCCCAGCAGCATCAGGTAATTGCGCATGGCGTCGGCGAGGTAGCCCTCGTCGCGGTAGGACTCCAGGGCCACCTTGTCGCGCCGCTTGGACAGCTTCTGGCGCTTGGCATTGACCACGACCGGCACATGCGCCCAGATCGGCGGAGTGTGTCCGAGGGCCTCCCACAACAGTTGCTGCTTGGGCGTGTTCGGCAGGTGCTCCTCGGCGCGGATCACATGGGTGATGCCCATCGCCGCGTCGTCGACCACGTTGGCGAGCAGGAACACCGGCGTGGAGTCGGCGCGGGCGATGACGAAGTCCTCGATGGTGGCGTTGTCGGTGACGACGGTCCCGCGCACCAGGTCGGTGACGACCGTCTGGCCCTGATCGGGGGTACGGAAACGCAGCGCCCGCCCGGGGCCCGCAGTCAGCCCGCGGTCGCGGCAGAACCCGTCGTACCCGCCGTAGGAGCTGCCGGTACGGGCCTGGATCAGGTCACGCGTGCAGTCGCAGTAGTACGCGCGGCCAGAGTTTCGTAGCCGTTCGGCCGCCGCCCGGTGCTGGTCGGCGTACGAGGACTGAAAGTACGGCCCTTCGTACTCGCCGCGCCGGATGCCGATCCAGTTCAGGGCGTCGAGGATGCCTTCGGTCCACTCCGGCCGGTTACGGGCCGCGTCGGTGTCCTCCACCCGCAGTACGAACACGCCGTCGTGTTGCTTGGCGTAGATCCAGTTCTGTAACGCCGACCGGGCACCGCCGACGTGGAACATACCCGTCGGAGAGGGAGCAAAACGCACACGTACCGTCACGCGTACCACCCTATGACGGACCCCACGGTGCCGGGTACCGGGATGCGAGGGAGTGACCGGCTCGCGTGGCGTGACCCGGGTCAGTACATTCCTTGGAATGGATGACGTCTCGCGCGGGGCAGGCGTGCGGACCGGGGGAGGAAGTGTCGTGCACGACCCCTCTCGACGGTCGGTCGCCCGGACGACCGGCGTGCTGATCGTGGCGTTGGCGTTGGTCGCCGCGGCCGGCTGCGCGCAGAGTGCCAACGCGACGTGGCGCGCCCCCGGCAGTGCGGTTGGCAGCTCCGGTGCACCGGACGCCGGTAAACTGGCCCAGCGGGTCGCCGGGGAGATCACCATCACGCCGGCCGCCGACACCACCGGTGTACCGGTCCTCGACCACGCCACGGTGACCGTCAAGGACGCCACGCTCGACACCGTGACCGTGACCAATCCGGCGGGCAAGCAGGTCGACGGGGAGTTCGCCGCCGACCACAAGTCATGGCACACCACCGAGTCGTTCGGCTATGCCAAGGTGTACAGCGTGGCCGCCAAGGCCACCAACATCACCGGCCAGCCGATCGAGCGGACCGCGAAGTTCACCACCTACAAGCCGGCCAACCAGACCATGCCGTACCTGCGGGCCAACGGCATCCACCTACTCCGGGAACGGTCCACGTACGGTGTCGGCCAGCCGGTGGTGATCTGGTTCGACGAGAAGATCACCGACAAGGCGGCGGTGCAGCGGCTGCTGGAGGTCACCACCAGCCCGCACGTCGAGGGCGCCTGGAGCTGGGTGAGCTCGCAGGAGGTGCACTACCGGCCGAAGGAGTACTGGCGGCCGGGCACCTCGGTGCAGGTCAGCGCCAACCTGTACGGCCGGGACCTCGGCGGCGGACTGTACGGGCAGAGCGACGTCCGGGCCGACTTCACGATCGGCCAGTCGAAGATCGCGATCGCGGACGCCAACACCAAGCACATGCAGGTCTTCTTCGACGGCAGGATGGTCAAGGACATCCCGGTCAGCATGGGCAAGGGCGGCACCGTCAAGGGCTCCGACGGCCAGTCCATCAATTTCTGGACCAACAGCGGCCCGCACGTGGTGATCGGCAAGACCCCGACAACCCGGATGACCTCGGCCAGCTACGGGCTGACCGACCCGAAGGACCCCAACTTCTACGACGAGGTCGTCAAGCTGACGGTCCAGATCTCGTACAGCGGCGAGTACGTGCACCTGGCGGACTGGAACATCCCCGACCAAGGGGTCACCAACACCTCGCACGGCTGCATCAACGTCGCCCCGGCACTGGCCCAGTGGTTCTACGACAACTTCAACGCCGGTGACGTGGTCGACGTCCGGGGTACGCCGGTGCGGCTGGGCGAGACCAACGGCCTCGGCGACTGGACCGTCAGCTGGGACCGCTGGCTGCAGGGCAGCGCACTCTGATCGTGGGGGTGCCCGGGCGGCTGGCCGTCATCGCGCGCGCTGGATGACGTCCCGGTACCAGGCGAAGCTGGCCTTCGGCGTGCGTCGCTGGGTCTCGAAGTCGACGTGGACGAGCCCGAACCGCTTGGTGAAGCCCTCGGCCCACTCCCAGTTGTCCAGCAGCGACCACAGGCAGTACCCGTCGACCCGTACTCCCGCCGAGATCGCGGCGTGCACCGCGCGCACATGCCCGTCGAGGTAGGCGATCCGTTCGGTGTCGATGACCGACCCGTCCGGTCCGGGCTTGTCGTCGTAGGTTGCGCCGTTCTCGGTGATCCAGATCGGCGGCAGCCGGTCGCCGTACCGCTCCTTGAGCCGCACCAGCATGCCGGTCAGCCCCTCGGGTACCACCGGCCAGCCGAAGGCGGTCCGCGGGTACCCGGACAGGGCGGTCATCTCGAAGGGGACCGGGCTGTCCGGCTTCGGCGCGGTGATCGCGGTCGGGCTGTAGTAGTTCACCCCGAGCGCGTCGAGCGGGGCCGAGATCACCTGCAGGTCGCCGTCCAGCACGATCGCGTCGAGGTCGGTACGGGCCAACAGTTCGACGCCGTCCGGGTAGTGCCCGAGCAGTACCGGATCGGTGAACAGCCGGTTGTGGAAGGCGTCGTACCGGTCCGCGGCGGCCCGGTCGGCGTCGCCGGCGGTGGCCGTGGTGCCGTCGGTGCCGACGGCCCAGGCCGGCGCGTAGTTGTTGGCGATCGCCGCGCCGCCCGAGCCGTGCCGGCGGATGGCGGCGACCGCGAGGCCGTGGCCGAGGAGCTGGTGGTGCACCACCGGGAACGGGTTGTCGAGATTCTTCACGCCCGGCGCGTGCAGGCCCAGGAGGTGCCCGAGGGCGAAGTGGATGATCGGCTCGTTGAGCGTCATCCACATGCCCACCCGGTCGCCGAGGGCCGCCGCGATGATGTCGGCGTACTCACCGAAGCGGGCCGCGGTGTCGCGGTTGGACCAGCCGCCGGCGTCCTGAAGGGACTGGGGGAGATCCCAGTGGAACAGGGTCGCCGCCGGTTCGATCCCGTGTTCGAGAAGTGTGTCGACCAGCCGGTC
>JAVHWE010000343.1:0-8104 GCA_032160285.1 Micromonosporaceae bacterium
CAGCAGCAGGGTGGCGATGGCGGTCCCGGCCGCGCCGGCTCCGGATACGACCACCCGTACCTCGGCCAACTTCTTGCCGACCACCCGCAGCGCGTTGGTCAGCGCGGCGAGCACGCAGATCGCCGTACCGTGCTGATCATCGTGGAAGACCGGGATGTCGAGCAGCTCACGTAGCCGGGCTTCGATTTCGAAGCACCGGGGCGCGGCGATGTCCTCCAGGTTGATGCCCCCGTATGCCGGTGCGATGGCCCGCACGATGCTCACGATCTCGTCGGTGTCCTGGGTGTCGAGCACAACCGGCCACGCGTCGACCCCGGCGAACCGCTTGAACAGGGCCGCCTTGCCCTCCATCACCGGCAGCGACGCGGCCGGCCCGAGGTTACCCAGGCCCAGTACCGCGGACCCGTCGGTGACCACCGCGACCGTGTTGCGCTTGATCGTCAGCCGGCGGGCGTCGTCGGGGTTCTCGGCGATGGCCAGGCAGACCCGGGCCACCCCCGGCGTGTACGCGCGGGACAGCTCGTCCCGGTTACGCAGGGCCACCTTCGGATGTACCTCGATCTTGCCGCCCAGGTGCAGCAGGAAGGTACGGTCGGAGACCTTACGCACCTCGACGCCGTCCATCGCCTCCAGCGCCGCGACCACCTGGCCGGCGTGTCCGGTATCGGCGGTGTCGCACGTGACGTCCGCGATGATGCGGGTGTGGTCGGAGTCGACCACGTCCAAGGCGGTGACGATGCCGTCCGCGCCGCCGACGGCGGTGGTCAGCCGCCCGATCGCGGACGCGTTCGCGGTCACCGCGACCCGTACGGTGATGGAGAATCCGGCGCTGGGAAGACGACGTTCGGCCACGGCGTTCTATTCTCCGCCACCCGGGTGGCTGGCGGCGCCCGCCCCACCACGACGACGTCGGCGAGACAATCAAGGTACGTCTGCCGACGCGACAATGAAGGTGCGTCTGCCGACGCGACATGACACGATCGGATGCGATGCGAGAACACAACGTGAAATCCCCCGATGAGCTGGACGGGTTCGGTTTGGATCCGTTCACCGACGTCGGTGACGCCGATCGGCGCGACGCGACCGACGGCGACCTGGACCTGGCCGAGCGGCATGCGCTGCGCCGGGTCAACGGGCTCTCGACCGAACTGTCCGACGTCACCGAGGTCGAGTACCGGCAGCTCCGGCTCGAACGCGTGGTCCTGGTCGGGGTGTGGACCGAGGGCACGGCGGTGGACGCCGAGAACAGCCTGGTCGAGTTGGCGGCGCTGGCCGAGACGGCCGGTTCCCAGGTGCTCGACGGGTTGATCCAGCGGCGCGGTCGCCCCGACCCGTCGACCTACATCGGCAGCGGCAAGGTCACCGAGGTGCGCGACGTGGTCGTCGCCACCGGCGCGGACACCGTGATCTGCGACGGTGAACTGTCCCCGTCCCAGCTACGCACGCTCGAGGGCCGGGTCAAAGTCAAGGTCATCGACCGTACCGCGCTGATCCTCGACATCTTCGCCCAGCACGCCAAGAGTAAGGAAGGCAAGGCGCAGGTCGAGCTGGCGCAGCTGCAGTACCTGCTGCCACGCCTACGTGGCTGGGGTGACGCGATGAGCCGGCAGGGCGGCGGCTCGGCCAGCGGCAACGGCGGCGTCGGCCTGCGCGGGCCGGGCGAGACGAAGTTGGAGACCGACCGGCGGCGCATCCGTACCCGCATCTCGCGGCTCAAGCGCGAGATCTCCGGCATGGCGACCATCCGGGACACCAAGCGTTCGGGTCGCCGGCAGCGGCAGGTCCCGAGCGTCGCGATCGCCGGCTACACCAACGCCGGCAAGTCGAGCCTGATCAATCGGCTGACCGGAGCCGGGCTGCTGGTCGAGAACTCGCTGTTCGCCACCCTTGACACGGCCACGCGACGGGCCCGGGCGGCCGACGGGCGGGTGTACACGCTGTCGGATACCGTCGGTTTCGTCCGACACCTGCCGCATCAGCTGATCGAGGCGTTCCGCTCCACGCTGGAGGAGGTTGGCGAGGCCGACCTGGTGCTCCACGTGGTCGACGCCAGCCACCCCGATCCGGAGGGCCAGGTCACCGCGGTTCGCGAGGTGCTCGCCGACGTCGGCGCCGAGAAGGTCCCCGAACTGCTGATCGTCAACAAGGTTGACGCCGCGCCCGAGGAGACGCTGCTTCGGCTCAAGCGGCTGTGGCCGGCTGCGATGTTCGTGTCGGCCCGGCGGGGCGTCGGCATTGCCGAGGTCCACGCCGCGATCGACGAGCGGCTGCCGTGGCCCGCCGTGGAAGTGCGCGCGTGCGTTCCGTACGACCGGGGTGACCTGGTGGCGCGGGTGCACTCCACCGGCGAGGTGCTCGCGACCGACCACACGAGCGACGGCACCACCCTGCACGTACGGGTGAGTCAGGCGCTGGCCGCTGAGCTGGCTCCGTACGTGGTGACTTCTCGGCCGACCGCCGGTCACGCCGCGTAGTACTCAGCGGGCGTGCCTCCGAATCGATCTGCGCTCTGCCAGACTGATGCGATGCGGCGAGTGGGGTTGCTGTTCATTGGAGCGTGGTGTGCGGTACTCCTGCCGGCTGCTCCGGCGTCGGCCGCGCCCGCCCCGTCCCCTTCGGTGGGCACCGCCGGCGTAGCCGGCACCGCCGGGGTAACCGGCACGGCCGCCCCGGCCGGCCAGCAGGTATGCGTGATCAACGACAGTCGCCTGGTCGAGCTGTCGGGCCTGGTGGCGTTGCCCACCGGCGGCTACGTGGTCGAAAACGACAGCAACGACCAGGCCAGCGCCATGCGGGTGTTCTACCTGGACAGCGCGTGCAAGGTGGTCCGTACGGTCGGGTACCCGCCGGGCAATCCCGCCCGTGATCCGGAGGACCTCGCCGTCGCCTCCGATGGGACGGTGTGGGTCGCCGATATCGGGGACAACTTCACCAACGCGCCCGCGGACCGTCGCGACACCATCGCGCTGTGGAAGGTGCCGACCGGCGGCGGTACGCCGGTCATCTACCGGCTCAGCTACCCGGACGGCCCCCACGACGCGGAGGCGCTGCTGTTCGGCGCCGGTGATGTCCCGTTGATCGTGACTAAGGACCCCGGCGGTACGGCGACGATCTACCAGCCGACCGGGCCGCTGCAGCCCAACACCCGCCAGGGTGTCCCGCTCAGGAGCGTCGGTACCTGGAAGCCGAAGGCCACGGGTACCCCCAACTTCCTGGGTGCGGTCGGTCAGATCCTGGTGACCGGGGCCGCCCAGTCGCCCGACCGGAAGCGATTCGCGCTGCGTACGTACTCCGACGCGTACGAGTGGGACGCCCCCGGCGGCGACATCGTGAAGGCGTTGAAGGGGACGCCGCGGATCACCCCGCTGCCCGGTGAGGCGCAGGGCGAGGCGATCGCGTACAGCCCGGACGGCGCGTCGTTCTTGACCTGCTCGGACCAGACCGGGGCGAGTCGGCTGCTGCGCTACCGGCCGACAGCGGCGATCATCCATGCGCCCACTGCGACGACGGCGCAGAAGAGCGACACCCGTTCCTGGTACCGGAAGTTGACGCTGCCCCAGCTCATCGACCTTGTCGCCGGCGTCGGCGTGCTAGGTCTGGTGCTCGTGGTGATCGGCCTGATCGCCATCCGACGGTCGCGCAAGGAGCGGCGCAGAGAGGCCGTGGCGGCGCGCGACAAGCCCGTGGTGATCGACCCGGCGGTTCCCGAGCCGGTGGCTCCCGGCAACACGCCCGCCGGTCCGCCGGCCGCCAACCACGGTGGCAACGCCGTTGTGGGCGTCCCCGAACCCGCACCGCGCACCGGCGGCGGTGCGGGTTACGGCGGCGGCGGGACCTATACCAAGCAGCCGGGGCGCGGTGGCGGCAGCATCTACGGCGGCGGAAACTACGGCGGCGGCACCTGAGACGCGACCGCCGATCCCGACCGGCTCACTTCACGATCTTGGACAGTTGCGCCATCCGGGGGTCGCGCAACTGTCCAAGATCTGTCGGGGGCGCGGCGTGGGTTGGGCGGTGAGTGGGCGGCCTGCGGTGAGGCGGGACGGCGCCGGTCATCCTGGCTCACCGCGGACAGGTTCGGCGCCGGGTGACCGGCGCGGCACGGGCTGTCAGATACGGCGCAGCACCGCCACGACCCGACCCATGATGGTCGCGTCGTCACCCGCGATCGGATCGAACGACGGGTTGTGCGGCAGCAGCCAGACATGCCCGTCCCGGTTGCGGTACGTCTTGACGGTCGCCTCCCCGTCGAGCATCGCCGCCACGATCTCGCCGTTGTTGGCGTTGGGCTGCTGACGGACCGCGACCCAGTCCCCGTCGCAGATCGCCGCGTCGAGCATCGAGTCACCCTTGACCTGCAGCAGGAACAGCGTTCCCTCGCCGACGAGTTCACGCGGCAACGGGAACACGTCCTCCACCGCCTGCTCGGCGAGGATCGGCCCGCCGGCCGCGATCCGGCCGAGCACGGGCACGTAGGCCGGGGCCGGTCGGGCGGCGCGGACCGCCTCCTCGTCGGGCTCCATCAGCTCGCTCGGCGGCCGGACGTCGACCGCGCGCGGCCGGTTGGGATCCCGCCGCAGATAACCCTTCTTCTCAAGCTCCTTGAGCTGATAGGCCACACTGGACGGTGAAACCAGGCCGACCGCCTCACCGATCTCGCGCACACTCGGCGGGTAGCCGTTGTGCTCGACGGCACTGCGGATGTACTCCAGAATGCGGCGCTGGCGCTGGGTCAAGTCGGCCGCGAACAGATCCGGAAACGCGGTCACCACCGCGGTGACAGCCCGGATCTCCGGCTCGCCGCCCCGCTGGCGTGAGCCGACCCGGCGCGCCGCGGTTCGTCGGCCGGCGGCAACCTCCGTGACGGCCGGCCGGGCCGCCGTCGGGGCGTGGCCCCGGGCGGCGGCCGGGGTCTTCCCGGGCACGTTGCTGGAGCGCCCGCTAGCTGGGTCGTCGGTGGCCACGTCCATCCTCCCTCAGTCGCATCGTCGCGCCGGGTAGGGGATCGGCGAGCGATGCGTGATCGATATGCGGCTAGACCGTAGCGCCACTCTCCGACACTTTCAAACAACTGTACGACTTGGCGCGGCGTGTCGCGTCGGGAGCGCTCGACACCGCACGCCGCGCTCTGGTAGACCGTCGTACGTGCGTTCGATAGAACGGCTGTACGATCCAGGAGGTCAGCATGGCCGCAATCGCCGTGGGTGCTTCAGATGTCAGGACGTCGGATGCCCAAGGGTCGCCGGTCCGGACGCCGCCGATCCGGACGCTGCCGGTCGGGACGCCGCCGGTCCGGGCGCGGGTCGGCGGTGCGCCGGTGGGGCGGGGATCATCGGGCCCGGCGTGGTCGGCCCGGCCGGTCCGGCTCACCCGTCGCGGGCGGCTCGTTGTTGTTGCCGCGCTGCTCGCCGTCGCCACGGTTCCGGTCGCCCTGGCGGCCGGTCGGGGTGAGGCCGCCGGACCCGCCGGTCCGGTCCCGACGATCGTCGTACAGCCCGGTGACACGCTCTGGTCGGTCGCCGCCCGGACCGGGCCCGGACGCGACCGGTTCCGCGTCATCGACGAGATCCGGCGGCTGAACGCGATCCGCGACTACACGGTCCACCCGGGTCAGCGTCTGATCGTGCCCCGTACGCATGGGGCGGGCGAAATCCGGCGCGGATAATGCCGTTCGACTTGCGCACGCGTACCGTTCGGCATACCGTCGACCACCAGATATAGTAGTTACACGGGTGTAAGTCATCCACAGGTTGGGGTTGACCGCCCACAGCTCGTCCACACGTTATACACAGCCCTATCCACCGCGAGGCGGGCGCCACGAGGCCGATCCTCGAGTGGGACGCCCTCGGGCCGGTGGATGACCGACAGCCGCGAGGGAGGCCGAGACGATGCGCTGTCCGTACTGCCGGCATCCGGATTCGCGGGTTGTCGACTCGCGGGAGGCCGAGGACGGTCAGCTGATCCGGCGTCGCCGCTCCTGCCCGGAGTGTGGCCGTCGGTTCACCACGGTCGAGGAGGCGGTGCTGGCCGTGGTCAAGCGCAGCGGTGTGACCGAGCCGTTCAGTCGAACGAAAATCATCTCGGGTGTGCGCAAGGCGTGTCAGGGCCGGCCGGTCGACGACGACGCGCTGGCTGTGCTGGCGCAGCGGGTCGAGGAGGCGGTTCGGGCGCGCGGTGCCGCGGAGGTGCCCAGCCACGATGTGGGCCTGGCCATCCTGGGGCCGCTGCGGGACCTGGACGAGGTCGCCTACCTGCGATTCGCCAGCGTGTACCGCTCGTTCGATTCGCTGACCGACTTCGAGCGGGAGATCCAGGCGTTGCGCGCCGGCCACGAGCCGGCGTCGACTCCGGACGCGGCGTCTGCGGGGGAGCCGGCGCCGACGAAGGCGTCTGCGGGGGAGCCGGCGCCGACGAAGGCGTCGACGGGGGAGCCGGCGATGAAGGCGTTGACCGGGGAGAAGGCGTTGACCGGGGAGAAGGCGGTGACCGGGGAGAAGGCGGTGACCGGGGAGAAGGCGGTGACCGGGGAGAAGGCGGTGACCGGGGGGACGGCGTCGGCCGCGCCGGAGCGGCCGGTGGCCGCGACGGCGTCGGGCTGAGCGCCAACCGGACGTAACGGAAATTGAGCATGACGGGCGGCGATCGGGACCGCCCGAATATCGGGGCGACAAGCCGACAACGGTGGGGGAAATGGTGGGGGACGGCATGGCAGAGGTAGTACGCCAGGGCAAGGGGCGCGGGGGCAGCGGTGCGCGGCACAACGATGCCGGTCGGGCCGCCGGTGCCGGGGGCCTGAGCGTGACGCGGGTGTGGACCACGGCGGGCGTCCACCCGTACGACGAGGTGGCGTGGGAGCGCCGCGATGTCGTGTTGACGAACTGGCGGGACGGTTCGATCAACTTCGAGCAGCGCGGGGTCGAGTTCCCCACCTCGTGGAGTGTCAACGCCGCCAACATCGTCACCACCAAGTACTTCCGGGGCGCGGTGGACACGCCCGAGCGGGAGTGGTCGCTTCGACAGCTCATCGACCGGGTGGTCACCGCGTACCGGGCGGCAGGGGAGAAGCACGGTTACTTCGCCGGCCCGCAGGACGCCGAGGTGTTCGGCCACGAGCTGACGTGGATGCTGCTGCACCAGGTCTTCAGCTTCAACTCGCCGGTCTGGTTCAACGTCGGAACAGCCTCGCCCCAGCAGGTGTCGGCGTGCTTCATCCTCGCCGTCGACGACTCGATGGACTCGATTCTGGACTGGTACAAGGAAGAGGGTTTGATATTCAAGGGTGGGTCGGGATCGGGGGTGAACCTGTCGCGCATCCGTTCCTCCAAGGAGTTGCTGTCCAGCGGCGGTACCGCGTCCGGGCCGGTCAGCTTCATGCGCGGCGCCGACGCCAGTGCGGGCACCATCAAGTCCGGCGGGGCGACCCGGCGGGCGGCGAAGATGGTGATCCTGGACGTGGACCACCCGGATATCAAGGAGTTCGTGTCCACCAAGGCGCGCGAGGAGGACAAGATCCGCGCGCTCCGCGACGCCGGTTTCGACATGGACCTGGGTGGTCAGGACATCGTCAGCGTCCAGTACCAGAACGCCAACAACTCGGTACGCGTCTCCGACGAGTTCATGACGGCGGTCGAGGCCGGCGGCCGGTTCGACCTGCGCGGCCGCCTCGACGGCCGGGTGATCGAGACGGTCGACGCCCAGGACCTGTTCCACGCCATCGGGCAGGCGGCCTGGGAGTGCGCCGACCCCGGCATGCAGTACGACGACACGATCAACGACTGGCACACCTGCCCGGAGACCGGTCGGATCACCGCGTCCAACCCGTGCAGCGAGTACCTGCACCTGGACAACTCGTCGTGCAACCTCGCCTCGCTCAACCTGATGAAGTTCCTGCGCGCGGACGGCGGGTTCGAGGTCGCGACGTTCGTCCGGTCGGTGGAGCTGGTGATCACCGCGATGGACATCTCGATCTGCTTCGCGGACTTCCCGACCCAGAAGATCGGCGAGACCACCCGCGCCTACCGCCAGCTCGGCGTCGGGTACGCGAACCTCGGTGCCCTGCTGATGGCGAGCGGACTCGCCTACGACTCCACGGCGGGGCGCACCC
>JAVHWE010000355.1:0-5665 GCA_032160285.1 Micromonosporaceae bacterium
CGCTCGGTGTGGTCGCCGAACGGCGGATCACCGACACCACCCAGGCCGACGACCCGATCGCCGCGCTGCGGATACGCGCCGACGACTACGCTCCGGGCGACACCGACCTGGCCTGGACCCGGATCACACTGTGGCGCACCCTGGTCGCCGGCGTCTTCGACGCGACCGACACGGACCCCGTCGGTGTGACGATCACGGCCTCCCCGAAGGATCCCAGCGCCGCCCTGCTCGGCGGCTGGCTGACCGCTCGGCTCGGCGTGCGTCCCGAGCTTCACGCGGTGTCGGAGCCGGCCATGCGGGGGCTCACCATCGACCTCTCCGACGGCGGCACGGTCGAGATCACCCGCCACGGTGACAGCGCGCGGGTCCGCCGCACCGGCCTTCCCGACCGCGACCTGCCGTTGGCAGACCGGTCGGTCGGCGACGAGCTGGCCGAGGAGCTTCGCCGGCTCGACCCCGACCAGCCGTACGCCGCGGCCCTCGCCGCGGCCACCGGGACCGATGGGCTCGCCGACCGGCCACCGACCCGGGTACACGTCTGGCACGATCCGGCACTGGCCGAGCGGCCGGACCCGCCCGAGTCCGAGGGCGTCGACGCCGGCATGGCCGGGAGCGCCCGTTGAGCGAGTCCAGCGTGATCGTGCATGCCGACGCCGACCTGCTGGCCCAGGCGGTCGCCGCCCGGCTGCTGGTCGGACTCATCGACGCGCAGGCCAAGCGGGACAGTGCCAGCGTCGTGCTGACCGGCGGCACCATCGCCACGGCCGTCTACCGTGCGGTCCGCGCCAGCCCGGCCCGCGACGCCGTCGACTGGGGCCGGGTCGACGTGTGGTGGGGGGACGAACGGTTCGTACCGGCCGGCCACCCCGACCGCAACGACCTGCAGGCGCGGGAGGCGCTGCTCGACGCCGTTGCCCTCGACCAGAGCCGGGTACACCCGATGCCGGCCGCCGACGGGCCGGACGGGCCGGATCCCGAGGCCGCCGCCGCCCGGTACGCCGACGAGTTGGCCGACGCCACCAAGACCGGCACCTCGCCGCTGGTACCGGCCTTCGACGTGTTGCTGCTCGGCGTCGGCGAGGACGGGCATGTGGCCTCGGTCTTCCCCGAGCACCCGGTGACCCACGAGACCCGGCCGGTATCGGCAGTACGCGGCAGCCCGAAACCGCCGCCGATCCGGTTGACGTTGACCCTGCCGGCGATCAACATGGCCGAGGAGGTGTGGCTGGTCGCCTCCGGTACGGGCAAGGCGAGTGCGGTGAAGCTGGCGCTGTCCGGGGCGGGCCCGGTACAGGTGCCGGCGGCCGGCGTCCACGGCGTGGACCGTACCCTGTGGTTGCTCGACCGGGCGGCCGCCGCCGAAGTGGGCCCCCGCTTCCGCTCCCTGCGATAACTACGCCCGCTGGCACCCTGCCCCAGTAGATCTTGGTCGGGGTGCGACTCTCGAGGTCGCACCACCGTCCACGATCTCAGCGGTGGCGGTTCGTCAGGCCGCGTGCGCGGGGCAGGGGTTATGCGGCGCCGTTCTGGGCGAGTTTGAGCCACAGGCCCAGGCCGATGATGCAGGCGAACCAGACGATGCCGACCAGCACCGTGTACCGGTCGAGGTTCTTCTCCGCCACCGACGAGCCGGCCAGGCTCGACGAGACGCCGCCGCCGAACATGCTGGACAGGCCGCCACCCTTACCGCGGTGGAGCAGGATCAGCAGCATGAGGATGCCGCTGGTCAACACCAGCAGCACAATCAGGGTGTAAGCGAACGCCATCATGGCGGTGCGGATCCTCTCCGGTAGTGCGGGTCCGGGTGGTGCGTGCCGCCCCGAATGCGTCAGCGTCAGCCGGCATCAGTCGGCGTCGGCGGCAGTCTGGCGTCGGCGTGGGTCGACGTCAGCCAGGATAGCCGTACGACAGAATAACGGCCGGCCCGGTCGGCGGGCAGCGCGGGGCGGTTTACCGCTCGTTGAATCGACAGATGCGGACGAACTCCTCGGCGTCGATGCTGGCCCCGCCGACCAACGCGCCGTCCACGTCGGGCTGGCTCATGATGGCTTTCACGTTGTCGGCCTTGACCGATCCGCCGTAGAGGATGCGTACCCGGTCGGCGGTGTTGCCGTAGGCGTCGGCGAGCCGGTTGCGCAGGGCGCCGATGACCTCCTGTGCGTCCTCGGGCGTCGCCGTCTTCCCGGTACCGATGGCCCACACCGGCTCGTAGGCCACCACGATCCGCTCGACCTGATCGGGTTTGACGCCGTCCAGGGCGGCGTCGAGTTGGGCGAGGGTGTGGGCGACGTGATCGCCCGCCTCGCGGACCGCCAGGCCCTCCCCCACGCACAGGATCGGCGCGATACCGACCCCGAGCGCCGCCACCACCTTCGACGCCACCAGCGCGTCGTCCTCGTGGTGGTACGCCCGGCGTTCGGAGTGTCCGACCACCACGTACCGGCAGCCCAACTTGGCCAGCATGGGTCCGGAGATGTCCCCGGTGTAGGCGCCGGCCGGCTTCGGCGACAGGTCCTGCGCGCCGTACCCGAGGAGCAGCTTGTCCCCGTCGATCAGGGTCTGGACGCTCCGGATGTCGACGAACGGCGGCAGGACCACCACCTCGACCTCGCCGAGCAGCTTCTCACTGAGACTGAACGCCAGCTTCTGGGTCAGCGAGATGGCCTCAAGGTGATTGAGATTCATCTTCCAGTTGCCGGCCATGAGTGGCCGTCGGGCCGTCCCGTCCGTGCTCATCTCAATCCTCCAGGACCACAACGCCGGGCAGGGCCTTGCCCTCGAGGTACTCCAGGGACGCGCCGCCGCCGGTCGAGATGTGGCCGAACGCGTCCTCCGGGATACCGAGCTTGCGGATCGCCGCCGCGGAGTCTCCGCCGCCCACCACGGTGAAACCGTCGACCTTCGTGATCGCCTCGGCCACGCCGCGGGTACCGGCCTCGAACGGTGCCAGTTCGAACACGCCCATCGGCCCGTTCCAGAACACCGTCGCCGCGTCGGCCAGCGCATCGGCGAACCCGGCCACCGACGCCGGCCCGATGTCCAGGCCGAGCCAGCCGTCCTCGATCGCGTCCGCGGGCACCGTACGGGTCTGCGCGTCGGCGGCGAACCGGTCCGCGACGACGATGTCGGTCGGCAGCACGATCGTGCCGGCCGCCTCGGCCAGCAGCTCCCGACAGGTACCGATCATGTCTTCCTCGAGCAGCGACGCGCCGACACCGTGGCCCAGCGCGCGCAGGAAGGTGAAGCACATGCCGCCACCGATGAGCAGCCGGTCCACCGTCGGCAGCAGGGACTTGATCACGGCCAGCTTGTCGGAGACCTTCGAACCGCCGAGCACCACCACGTACGGCCGGGGCGTGTCGTCACCGGTCAGCCGCCGCAGGACGGTGAGCTCGCGCTGCACCAGCGCACCGGTGTAGTGCGGCAGCAGCCTGGCGACGTCGTAGACGCTGGCGTGCTGGCGGTGCACCGCGCCGAACGCGTCGTCCACGTACGCCTCGCCGAACGCGGCCAGCCGGCGGGCGAAGGTGAGTCGTTCCGCGTCGTCCTTGCTGGTCTCGCCGGGGTTGAAGCGGAGATTCTCCAGCAACGCGACCGACGAATCGGTGAGCGCGGCAACCGTGGCGGTGGCGAGCGGGCCGACGGTGTCACCGGCGAACGCCACCGGCGAGGAGAGCAGTTCGGTCATCCGGGCGGCGACCGGCGCCAGGGTGTACTTCGGGTCGGGCGCGCCCTTCGGACGGCCCAGGTGTGAGCAGACCACCACCCGGGCCCCCCGGTCACGCAGGGCGGTCACGGTGGGCAGGACGGCCCGGATCCGACCGTCGTCGGTGATCGCACCGTCGGCCAGCGGCACGTTCAGGTCGGCGCGCACCAGCACGCGCCGACCCCGTACCCCCGCCTCGATCAGATCATCGAGGGACTTCACAGCTGCGAACCCACCAGCTTCACCACGTCGACGAGCCGGTTGGAGTAGCCCCACTCGTTGTCATACCACCCGACGACCTTGGCCTGGTTGCCCTGGACCATCGTGAGGGAGGCGTCGAAGGTACAGCTCGGAGAGGTGTTGGCGATGTCGGTGGAGACGATCGGGTCCTCGGTGTAGACGAGGTACCCCTTGAGCGCGCCCTCCGCCGCCGTCTTGAAGGCCGCGTTGACCTCCTCCTTGGTGGTGTCCCGGCCGAGTTCGAGCACCAGGTCGGTCACCGAGCCGGTCGGCACCGGCACCCGCATCGCGATGCCGTCGAGCTTGCCCTTCAGCTCCGGGATCACCAGGCTGGTCGCCTTGGCCGCACCGGTCGTGGTGGGGATGATGTTGATCGCGGCGGCCCGCGCCCGGCGTAGGTCCTTGTGCGGGAAGTCCAGAATCACCTGGTCGTTGGTGTACGCGTGGATCGTCGTCATCAGGCCCTTGGTGATGCCGAAGTTCTCCAGCAGCACCTTCGCCATCGGCGCCACACAGTTGGTGGTGCACGAGGCGTTGGAGATGACGTGGTGCGCGGCGGCGTCGTACGTGTCGTCGTTGACGCCCATCACGATCGTGATGTCCTCGCCGGACGCCGGCGCGGAGATGATGACCTTCTTGGCCCCGGCGTCGATGTGCTTGTGGGCGGCCGCGCCGGAGGTGAAGATGCCGGTCGACTCGATCACCACGTCGGCGCGCAACGCACCCCAGGCCAGCGCGGCGGGGTCGCGCTCGGCCGAGGTCACGACCCGCCTGCCGTCGACCGAGATGGACTTCTCGTCGAAGGTGATCTCGGCGTCCAGCTTGCCGAGCAGCGAGTCGTACTCCAGCAGGTACGCCAGCGTCTTGTTGTCGGTCAGGTCATTGACACCGACGATCTCGATGTCGGCGCGCTGGTCCAGGACCGCGCGGAAAAAGTTCCGGCCGATTCGGCCGAAGCCGTTGATGCCAACCCGGATGGTCACAGGACACATCTCCTCGTCGTGTCGCGCCGGCGCTCGTCGCAACCGGCCGCCCAGACAGTGATCTGGCCGCACCGCGGCCCGTCGTCACCGCGTGAGGACCGACCGACCGCGCGGTGGTGACGCCCGTCGAGCGACCCCAGATCGGCCCCATCGCCGAACACTGCGACCCTATCGCTGTACCGGAGAGTCGCGGCACGCGGGGGCGGGATCCGAGCCGGGTCAGCTCGACATCATCTCGGCGGTGACGGCCGATTCGGTGTCGGGGATACCGAGGTCACGGGCTCGCTTGTCGGCCAGCGCGAGCAGCCGCCGGATCCGGCCGGCGATGGCGTCCTTGGTCAGCGGCGGGTCGGCCAGCGCGCCCAGCTCCTCCAGCGACGCCTGCCGGTGGTCCAGCCGCAGGTGACCGGCGCTGGACAGGTGATGCGGCGCGGTCTCGCCCAGGATGTCCAGTGCCCGCGCGACCCGGGCGGCGGCAGCGACCGCGGCCCGCGCCGACCGGCGCAGGTTGGCGTCGTCGAAGTTGGCCAGCCGGTTCGCGGTGGCCCGAACCTCCCGGCGGACCCGCCGCTCCTCCCAGGCCAGCACGCTCTTGTGCGCGCCCAGCCGGGTCAGCAGCGCGCCGATGGCGTCACCGTCCTTGACCACCACCCGGTCGATGCCGCGGACCTCCCGGGCCTTCGCCGTGATCGCCACCCGGCGGGCCGCGCCGACCAGGGCAAGCGCCGACTCCGGG
>JAVHWE010000447.1:0-6262 GCA_032160285.1 Micromonosporaceae bacterium
GACACGATGCGCGGTGGCAAGTTCCTCAACAACTTCCGGATGGCGGAGCTGCACGCCAAGGAGGCGCCGGACCGGGTCTGGGAGCTGGAGACGTACGGCGCCCTGTTCGACCGGACCGCCGACGGCCGGATCAGCCAACGTAACTTCGGCGGCCACGAGTACCCCCGGCTCGCACACGTCGGCGACCGTACCGGCCTGGAGATGATCCGCACCCTCCAGCAGAAGATCGTCTCGCTGCAACAGGAGGATCACGCCGCGACCGGCGACTACGAGTCCGGCATCCGGGTCTACTCCGAGACCACGATCACCGAACTGTTCGTCTCCGACGGCCGGATCGCCGGCTGCCTCGGCTACTACCGGGAATCCGGCGAGTTCCTGGTGTTCGACGCGCCGGCGATCGTGCTCGCCACCGGCGGCGTCGGCAAGTCCTACAAGGTGACGTCGAACTCCTGGGAGTACACCGGCGACGGCCACGCCCTCGCGCTGCGGGCCGGTGCAACGCTGATCAACATGGAGTTCCTCCAGTTCCACCCGACCGGCATGGTGTGGCCGCCATCGGTCAAGGGCCTCCTGGTCACCGAGTCGGTCCGCGGTGACGGCGGCGTGCTGCGCAACTGCGAGGGCAAGCGGTTCATGTTCGACTACGTCCCCGACGTCTTCCGCAAGCAGTACGCCGAGACCGAGGCGGAGGGCGACCGCTGGTACACCGACCCCGACAACAACCGCCGCCCGCCGGAGCTGCTGCCCCGCGACGAGGTGGCGCGCGCGATCAACGCCGAGGTCAAGGCGGGCCGGGGCACCCCGGCCGGGGGCGTGTACCTCGACATCGCCTCGCGCCGGTCGGCCGAGTACATCACCAAGCGACTTCCGTCGATGTATCACCAGTTCAAGGAGCTGGCCGACGTCGACATCACGAAGGAGCCGATGGAGATCGGACCGACCTGCCACTACGTGATGGGCGGCGTCGAGGTCGACCCGGACACCGGTGCCGCGGCGGTCGCCGGGCTGTTCGCGGCCGGCGAGGTGTCCGGCGGCATGCACGGCTCCAACCGGCTCGGCGGTAACTCGCTGTCGGACCTGCTCGTCTTCGGCAAGCGGGCCGGTGAGTACGCGGCCCGGCACGCCACCGCCAACGCGCAGCGGCCGCCGGTCCCGGCCGCCACCGTGGACGCCGCCGTCGAGGCCGCGCTCGCGCCGCTGCACCGCGGCGACGGCGGGGAGAACCCGTACACCGTCCACAGCGAGTTGCAGCAGACGATGAACGACCTGGTCGGCATCATCCGGCGCAAGGGCGAGTTGGAGGAGTCGCTGGGTCGGCTGGCCGAGCTCAAGGAGCGGATCGGCAAGGTCGGAGTCGGCGGTGGCCGACGGTACAACCCCGGTTGGCATCTGGCGCTGGACCTACGCAACATGCTGGCGGTATCGGAGTGCACGGCCCGGGCCGCGCTGGAGCGTACGGAGTCGCGCGGCGGCCACACCCGCGAGGACTTCCCGGGGATGGATCCGCGGTGGCGGCGGGTCAACCTGGTCTGCTCGCTCGACGGGGAGGATGTCCGGTTGACCCACAAGCCGCTGCCGTCGATGCGGCCGGAGCTGTTCGAGCTGTTCGACGTCGCCGAGTTGGAGAAGTACATGACCGCCGAGGAGTTGGCCGAGTTCCCGTCCTCCGTCGGAAAGGCCGGTGCCTGACATGGGCGACAAGCGCCACTTCCGGGTCTGGCGCGGCGACGACGCCGGCGGCCAGCTCACGGACTACCAGGTCGAGGTGAACGACGGTGAGGTTGTCCTCGATGTGATCCACCGGCTGCAGGCCACCCAGGCGCCCGACCTCGCGGTCCGGTGGAACTGCAAGGCCGGCAAGTGCGGATCCTGCTCCATGGAGATCAACGGCATGCCGCGGCTGGGCTGTATGACCCGGATGTCGACGTTCACCGATACCGAGACCGTCACGGTCACCCCCATCCGCACCTTCCCGGTGATCCGCGACCTGGTCACGGACGTGTCCTTCAACTACCGGAAGGCGCGGGAGTTGCCGGCGTTCGCCCCGCCCGCCGGCATCGCGCCGGGCGGGTACCGGATGAGCCAGGTCGACGTGGAGCGCTCGCAGGAGTTCCGCAAATGTATCGAGTGCTTCCTGTGCCAGAACGTGTGTCACGTCATCCGTGATCATGAGGACAACAAGGTGGCGTTCGCCGGTCCCCGGTTCTTCATCCGCGCCGCCGAACTGGACATGCACCCGCTCGACGCCCGGACCGACCGCACCGATCTGGCGGTCTCCGAGCAGGGCATCGGCTACTGCAACATCACCAAGTGCTGCACGGAGGTCTGCCCCGAGCACATCAAGATCACGGACAACGCGATCATCCCGATGAAGGAGCGCGGGGTCGACCGCCGGTACGATCCGGTTACCTGGCTCGGCCGCAAGATCTTCCGCCGTGACCAGCTCAACGAGCGGGGCGCCGTCGGCACATCGACCGTACCGGGCCGCGCCCCCGACCCCGAGGAGCGGGCATGAACTGGCACCGGACACCACCACGGGGGCAGGCCGCCGCGGTCGGACCCGACGGCAAGCTGCCGGTCACCGAACTCACCGCGGAGAACGCCGGTGCGCAGTCGCCGTTCGGCGACGACATCGAGTTTCCGATGGCGGTCGAGGACATCACGTACCAGCATCCGACCCGCGACGACCGCTGACCGGCCGATATGGCGGCGGGCCGGATCAACCCGACTCCTCAGGTACCGACTCCGTGCGCGTCTGCCCTGACGGCGAGCAGCGGTGGCAACGCCGCGACGATCGGGGCGTCCGCCGGCAGCCACGCGACCTCGGACAGTTCGTGGACGGCGAGCCAGCGCAGCGCCAGGTGCTCGATCAGGCGCGGCTGGTCGCCGTCACACAACTGAGCCGCGTACACCCGCAGTACGGCCGAGCCGTCGCCGAGCGGTACGTCCGCGCCTACCCGCTCGCCGACCCGGACCCGGACGTCAAGCTCTTCGCGGCACTCCCGCTCCAAGGCCGACGTGTCGTCCTCACCGGGCTCGACCTTCCCGCCGGGAAACTCCCAGCGGCCGGCCATCGCGGGCGGGGCGGCCCGCGCACAGGCGAGCACCCGACCGGCGACGATGATCGCCGCACCGACGATAATTTGGGGCATAGACGTTTCGGTGCACACGGCCGCCAACAGTGCCAGATTTTTTGACGTTTCGGGGACTCGAAACACCCGGGCGGGCACCCGACGCGGGCAGTGTGGGCATGGACACCCGGGCGTGTTCCACGCAGACTTGCCTTCACGGAAGGCACGAGTAGGGCTCGATTCGGCCACAAGCCGACAACGATCGCCCGGGAGGTCTGGCGCATGCGCTCGCGACGGAGCGACAACCACACGGATTACCTGACCGACGCGTTGAGCCTGCTCGACGGCTGGACCCGGGACGGCGGGGAGTTCAGACGGACGCTTCACCTGGACGAGTCGCAGCATGCCGCATTCACCGAGCGAATGAAAGTCGTCGCCGACGCCCTCCAACTCCGCCCCCAGGTACGCCGCGCCGACGGTGACACCCAGATCCGCCTCTGCACCCCCGATGACGGCACGCTATCCGACGGTGAGATCACGCTCGCGGCCCGCATCGAGACGCTGTACCGAACGATCATCCACCCCGGATAACCACCCTCGCCGGCGCCCCCCACCTGTTGCGGTGGGGGATGGTGGCTCCGGCCGGCGCTCAGACGTTGAAACGGAACTCGACCACGTCGCCGTCGCGCATGACGTAGTCCTTGCCCTCGATGCGTACCTTGCCGGCGGCCTTCGCGGCGGCCATCGAGCCGGCCGCCACCAGGTCGTCATAGGCGACGATCTCGGCCTTGATGAAGCCCCGCTGGAAGTCGGAGTGGATGACACCCGCGGCCTCGGGGGCGGTCGCCCCGATCGGGACGGTCCAGGCCCGTGCTTCCTTCGGACCCGCGGTCAGGTACGTCTGGAGCCCCAACGTACGGAAGCCGACCCGGATCAGCTGGTTCAGGCCGGGTTCGTGCTGGCCGATCGACTCCAGCAGTTCGCGCGCCTCCTCGTCGGGCAGGTCGATCAGCTCCGCCTCCACCTTCGCGTCGAGGAAGATCGCCTCGGCCGGTGCGACGACGGCACGCAGCTCGTCGAGGAACGCCTCGTCGGCCAGCTCCGCCTCGTCAACGTTGAACGCGTACAGGAACGGCTTGCCGGTCAGCAGGTGCAGCTCCCGAAGCTCGGAGCTGTCGATGCCGGCGGCGCCGGCTCCCCCGTACAGGGTGGTGCCGTTGTTGAGCAGCTCGCGCGCCGTCTGGGCGGCCCGGACCATCGGCAGGCGGTCCTTGCGGAGTTTGGCTTCCTTCTCCAGCCGGGGCAGCGCCTTGTCGATGGTCTGCAGGTCGGCCAGGATCAGCTCGGTGTTGATCGTTTCGATGTCGTCGGCCGGTGACACCTTGCCGTCCACGTGGACCACGTTCGGGTCGCTGAACGCGCGGACGACCTGGCAGATGGCGGCCGCGTCACGGATGGTGGCCAGGAACGCGTTGCCCCGACCCTGCCCCTTCGACGCGCCGCGGACCAGGCCGGCGATGTCGACGAACGATACCGCCGCCGGTACCACCTTCTGCGAGTCGTGGATCTCGGCGAGCCGGCCCAGCCGGGGATCTGGCAGACCCACCACACCGACGTTGGGGTCGATGGTGGCGAACGGGTAGTTCGCGGCCAGCACGTCGTTCTTGGTGAGCGCGTTGAACAGGGTGCTCTTGCCGACGTTGGGTAGCCCGACGATACCGATGGAGAGTGCCACGTCACGAGTCTACGAGTCGCCCCGCAGGTCGACGGCCGCGACGCCGGCGCGGCGTTGAGGCGTGGTCGTCGTGGGTAGCGGGTTGTCCAGGACGAGACAGCCAACTCTTGGCGATCCGGTCGATCTCAACTTCGCGGTTACGTCGGCCGCTGCGCTCCTATCGACGATCGTACGTGTGTTCGAGAGTGTCGTACCCGGTCGGTAGGTTGCCGGGTGTGGAGGACGTGTTGACGGCGCTGGATGAGGTGCTCGTGGAGTGCCGTTCGGCGTCGGCGTGGGCGTTGGCGGACTGGACGCTGGTGGACTGCCTTGACCGGGTGCAGGCACTCACGGATGCGGTGGCGGCGGTGCGGCTGTCCTTGATTCGGGAGGTTGACGGGCGGGGCGTGGCGGTCGGGCAGGGCGCGACGTCAACCGCGGTGTGGCTGCGGGAGCGGTACCGGATCTCGTCGGGTGCGGCGGCGCGTTCGGTGCGGTTGGCCGCCGCCATGGACGCCGAGGCGGCGACGGTCGGCCAGGCGTTGACGGCCGGCACGGTCAATGTGGAGCAGGCGACGGTGATCGCGGCTGCGGTCGCCGACCTGCCCGTCGAGTTACGTACCGCGGGGGCGCAGCACCTGGTTGCCGAGGCGGCGGTGTTCGGGCCGCGCGAGCTGGGTGTGTTGGGCCAGCGGCTGCTGGAGGTCGTCGACCCGGGCCGGGCGCAGGAGCGCGCGGGGGCTGACCTTGCGCGGGCCGAAGATCGCGCGTATCACGGCCGAGGCTTGTTCCTGACCGATGTCGCCGGCTCGCCTCGGGTGCGGGTGACGGGTTGGCTGGATAGGGAGGGCGCGGCCGAGGTCCGAGCCGCGTTGGATCCGCTGTGTTCGCCGCGCACATCCCGGCGCGACGGTCCGCACCCTTCTGAACCGGGCCTCGGCGGGGCCGCGACGTCCGGTGACGAAACACGATCGGCCGGGTCGGGCCCGGCGGGGCCAGATCTGCGCACGGCCGGCCAACGTCGGGCCGACGCCCTCATCGAGGTGTGTCGACACGCGTGCGCGGCCGGTGAACTGCCCGACAACGGCGGTGACCGGCCCCAGATCGTGGTCACGGTCAACTGGGGCACCCTGCGCGGTCAGGTCGGCGCCGCGATGCTCGACGACGGCAGCCCCGTGTCGGCGGCGGCCGCTCGGCGGATCGCCTGTGACGCGGCTGTCCTCCCCGCCGTCCTGGGCGGTGCGGGGCAGGTTCTCGATATCGGCCGGGAGCGGCGCCTGTTCACCGGGCCGCTGCGACGGGCGTTGATCCTCCGTGACGGCGGCTGCGCCCACCCAGGGTGTGACCGGCCGCCCCGATGGTGCGACGGGCATCACATCCAGCACTGGGCCGACGGCGGCCTGACCGCGCTGGGCAACGCGGTTCTCCTCTGCCGACACCATCACCGGCTGATCCACCACAGCGACTGGCAGGTCCG
>JAVHWE010000473.1:0-4207 GCA_032160285.1 Micromonosporaceae bacterium
CAGCGCCAACGTGAGTGAGTTCGCGGCGGCGAGCTCGGCCGCGGTGGGCACCCGGGTGGTGTCGAAGACGACACCGCCCGGGCGGACCGAAAGGTGGCACCGGGCGGCCGTCTGTTCGGAAATGACGACGCCGGGCAGCGTCGTGTAGTAGTCGGGCGCGGGTACGAGCACCGCCGGGAGGGTGGCCTTCGCACCCTCCGAGCCCGCCGGCGGGTTGAGGTCCACGGCGCCGTCGCGCAGCAGCTGTGGGTAGAACACGACCGCGCCGCCCTGACGCAGGATCTCCACCGCGGCGGGTGGCGCCTCGGTACCGATCACCGCGCGGATCAGCGCCGCGCCGCCGACCGACACCAGCCTCGACGGGTCCGGTGGGAATCCGCTGCCGCGGTACCTGGACGCCTCATCGAAGCGCGCGCCCGCGGTCCAGGACAGCGCGCCGAACGGTACCGCGGACCGCGTCGGCAGCGTCCGGCCGATTTCCCGAAGGCGGTCCGGAGTCAGCCGGCCGGCGGCACCGGCGGCCATCACCACCTGACCCGACGGGGCGTTGGGTTGCGAGAACACCGCGGTGTTGCTTTTCGCGGCGTTGAACAGCATCAGCGCCATGCTGCCCGCCACCGCGGCGCACACCGCGGCGACCGACGCGGCGGTACGCAGTCGGTGTCGCGCCGCATGACGCACCGCCAGGCGCATCGACAGGGGAAGCCTCGGCGCGACCCTGCCCAGTACGGAGATCAGCACGGGGGCCAACGCCGTGATGCCCAGCAGCACCGCCACCGCACCGGCCGTGACCGTGATGAGGCTGCCGCTCGTGCCCGAGGCGACCGTTGCCGCGGTCGCTCCCCCGGCCGCCACCAACAGCCCGCCGGTCAGCCAACGCAGGTTGCTGGCGCGGGAGATGGGCTCGCGTCCGGCCAGCGCGGCCATGATGGCCTGGTGCGCAACGCCGCGGGCCGGCCCGAGGGCGGCGAGCACGCCGACCGCCACCGCGAACAGGCCGATGCCCGCCAACCACGTGACGGGTGCTCCGGTCGCGGCGAGCGGATGGTTGAGCGTCCTCTCCACCAGGCCGCGGCTGCCCGCGAACGTCAACACCCCCGACCCCACCCCGAGCACTCCGGCGACCGCGCCGAGTAGCAGCCCGTTGGCGAGCACCAGCCGGCCGAGCTGGCGGCGGCTCGCGCCGACCGCACCGACCATCGCCAGTTCGCGCCGCCGGCGGCGGGCGCCAACCGCGAACGCCGCACCGGCCAGCAACGCCACCTGGACGCCGGCGAACCCGACCACCAGCATCAGCGCCGCGGCACGCGTCGCCCGCTCGGCCGCGCTGGGCCGGGCATCCGCGCGACTTATCCAACCCACGTTGAGGTGCCGCCGCGGATTCCACCGCGTGCGGTCGGCGAGCTTCACCAGCAGCGCGTGCGATCCATCGGCCGACAGCGGTTGGTCCTCGGCCGTGATGAGCGTCCGGTAGCTCAGCTCCCGCGCTATGTCCACGACGCCCACCACGGTGAGGTCGCGCGGTGGCAGGCCGGCGGACAGGGTGTCGCCGACCCGCACCGACAGCGCCGCGGCAAGGCGGCTGGAGACCGCGACCTCCGACGCACCCCGTGCTGCGCGGCCGTCGCGGACTACATACATGCCCCGGGCAAGCGGGTCGGCGGGGTCGGCGGCCTCGTACTCCTGCAAGGTGTACCGGTCGCCCACGTGCACGATCGTCCTGCCGTGGACGACCGGTACGGTTCGGCTGCCGGTCGGGAGCGTCGCGGCAGCCCGATCCAGGTCCGGTCCGTCGATGCGGTAGTCGGCCTGGCCGAGTGCCCAGCCGGCCTCGGTGTCGGCCGACGCGTACGTGTACCGGTACGACAGGGCCAGCACGGTACCGGCGTACACCGGCATCGCGAGCATTCCCACCACGAGCAGCGCCCGGGCCCTGCGTCGGCCCGCCTCCCGGACGGCCATCCGCAAGGCCACCCGCCACGAGGCGACGGCCTCCGCGAACCCGGTCATGACGCGTCCTCCAGCAGTTGCTCGGCGCGGTCTCGCCCACCGGTCGAGTCGACCATCCGCCCGTCCCGCAGGAACACGATGCGATCGGCCCAGCTGGCGAAGCGGGCCTCGTGGGTGACGAGCACCCCGGCCGCGCCGGCGTCGACCCGCGCCCGGATCAGATCCAGAATCACCTGCCCGGTACCGGAGTCCAGCGCCCCGGTCGGCTCGTCGGCCAGCAGCAACCGGCGCTCCCCCACCACCGCGCGGGCCACCGCGACCCGCTGCTGTTGGCCGCCGGAGAGCTGGTCCGGAAACCGGTCCCCCTCGTCGACGAGACCCACCTCGCGCAGCGCGGCGAGCGCCTCCCGGCGGGCCGCCCGGGCCGACACCCCCGCCAGTTCCCTTGGTAGCGCTACGTTCTCCGCGGCGGTCAGTCCGGATACCAGGTTGAAATCCTGGAACACGTACCCGATCCGGTCTCGCCGCAGTCGGGCCAGCGCACCGGGGTTGAGCCCGCCGAGCGGGGTGCCCTCGACCAGAACCTGGCCGGACGTGGGCGTGTCCAGGCCGCCGCCGATGGCGAGCAATGTGGACTTGCCGGACCCCGACCGACCCATCACCGCGACCAACTCGCCCGCCGCCACCTCAAGGGTCACCTCGTCGAGCGCGACCACGGTCGCGTCACCCGACGGGTACACCCGACTCACGCCGGCGAACCGCAGCACCGGCGCGGCGCGGGTACCGGCGGTGGCGCGCCAATCGGCGTTCATGACGCGCCCGACCGGTCGGGAGTGGCGGAGAGACGCCCGGTACGGCGCGGCTTCGCGACCGGCTTGAGCCGCCCACCCCGGCGCAGCACGGTGGTCTCGACGTGATCCAACCAGCGGATCTCGCCCTCCAACGCGAACACCAGGCCGTCCAGCAACAGCACGCCCGCGACGTCATCGGCGCGGTCGGCCTCCCGGCGCAGGCTGGTGTAGTCACGCATGAGCCGCATCGACTCGGTGCGCTGGCGCTGCACCACATCCGTGACATCCACCCCCGGGGTGGTCGCCGCCATCAGCAGCTTGATGGCCAACTCGTTGCGCGGCCGGTCGCTGTCGGCGACCGGGGTCGCGAACCAGGTGTCGAGCGCCACCCGGCCGGCATCGGTGATGGCGTACATCGTGCGGCCGTCGGCGTTGGTGCCCTCGGCGGCGACCAGCCCGTCGCGATCCAGCCGTTCCAGCGTCGTGTACACCTGCCCGACGTTGACCGGCCAGGTGCCGCCGGTGCGGGCCTCGAACTCGGTACGCAGCTGGTAGCCGTACTTGGGCCCGTCGACGAACAGCGTGAGCAGGCCGAACTTCACAGTCATGGATGGCCGCCGATCACAGAGCTTACCGAGGAAGTAGTTACTGGGTAAGTAGTATGGATGGCCGCATCATCTCCGTCAATACCCTTCGGCACGGCGGTGACCCGGCGGCAACCCCGTTGCTCCGGTGCGCGCCCCGGCGACCCGAGGTTCGCGGTGATGACCGAGCATGGAAGCCATGCGCCTACGCATGGAACTGTTCGTTCGCGATCTCGATGCGAGCATCGCGTTCTACACCGAGATCCTCGGCTTCGTCGTGGTCCGTCGCGACGATCTGTACGTGAGCATCCGGCGCGGCCACGCGGTGCTCGGCCTCGGACCGATCAGCGGCCTGCCCGAGCGGGGCGACGGACCGGCGTTCACCCAGGACCGCCTCGCTGACGACCGGGGCGCGGGTGTCGAGATCGTGTTCGAGCTCGACGACATCGACGCGCTCATCGAGCTGTACGGGCATTGTCGGGCGCGGGCGGCGATCGCCGACGAGCTTCGGGCGCAACCCTGGGGACTGCAGGACTTTCGGCTGGCCGACCCGGACGGGTACTACCTCCGGATCACCCACCGCGACGCGTGACCGTCCGGGTCCGCCGGATCACCCGCTACGACCAGCGTTCGAATGGCTCGTCGAGCTGCTCTCCGGCGAGAAAGGGCATCAGGAGTTGAGGAAGTCGACCCGGGTAGAACCGATCGCGGGCGGCGGTCAATTCGGCCACTGGCCACCAGCGGAAGTCGAAGTAATCCTCGTCCTCGAACCCCACCCGGCCGGTACCGTCGACGGGCGTACCCGCGCCCGGCAGTGCCACCCGGACGATCACCTCGTTGTTGATGCGCCGCTCACCCCGGTACCGAAAGGTGGCCCGCCGC
>JAVHWE010000509.1:0-7389 GCA_032160285.1 Micromonosporaceae bacterium
AACGTCGGGTACCGCCAGCTCACCGCCTGCTGGCGCATCCACGGCGCCTGGTCGGCACTCGTCGGTTCCCGCAGCGTCTGGGGCGAGATGACCCGCACCGGATTCAAGGGCAGATCCCCCTCCTGACGCCGGCGGCACACGGGGCCTCCCACGGCTCGGCCAAGCCTGACGGCCGAGCCCGACCGCCGAGCCCGACCGTCGGGGCGGTCGAGTCCGACCGTCGGGGCGGATCAGGTCCGGGTCAGCCGGCCACCGCGGCGAGGCCACCGGCAACCAGGTCGACGTAGCGCCAACGGCCGACCTCGCTGGCCTGCCGGGCGTCGCTGGCGGCGACCAGTCGGGCACCGCCGGCGGCGAAGACCGTGGCCAGCCGGGGCGACGGCGCCAGGTGCCGCTCGCTGATCTCGACCGCGGTACCGGTGGACCGGCACAGTTCCGCCAGGTGGCGGACCGCGGCCTCATCGATGTCCGCTTCGGCGAGACCGGCCCGACCGAGGAAGGCCAGCGGGCGGGCGAGCTGGGTCGGTGCGTACCGGTTGACCCGCTCGATCGCGCGGGCGGTCACCGTCACCAGCATCTCGACCGCGTTGTCGCGGCTCAGCGCACCGGCCTCGATGAGCGCGCGGACCGTCTCCGGTCCGGCCAGGCCGGCCGGCATCGGCAGCGCGCCGACGGCCACCGACACCACGTCGAGGCCGCCGAGGTCGGCCGGGAACGCCAGCCAGCCGTCGGTGCCGATCGCCTCGACCTCGACGCCGACGCGCAGGGTGACGTCGGTACGGGCCTGAGCGCGGCGGACGGTGGAGACGTACGAGGACAGCCAGCCCGTCTCCGGGCCGACCTCGTCGGCGATGACCAGTTCGGTCAGGCCCACCCGCTCGGCGGCGGCGACCAGGAGGCTGATGCTGTCACGCCCGGCGGAGAACGCGGTGTGTACGTGGTTGTCGACGGTGGTGTCGAACATGGCGGCGGCCTTCTCTCGGCGCGGGCCGCACCGGAGTGCGGCGACAGCGGCAATGCGGGTGGCAAATGCGGGTCAGGTGGAACCTTGCGCGCGGCCCCGTCGTTCGGACCGGTTCTGCGCCGTGCCACCATCGTGCAACCTGACAGGCAACCTGGCCGGTGTCGGTTGGTTGCGTTGTCGTTGCCCCGGTCGGTCCACAACCGGTCGGCCCACAACCGGTCGGCCCACGACCGGTGGGCCACCGCCCGGCGGCACCCGGGCGGCCACTACTCGCCGCCGCGGTCCATGGCGGGCCGGCGGTACCGGTACCCGAAGCCCCGAACCGACTCGATGGGCGAGGCGTCCGGATCGGTCCAGCCGAGTTTGCGCCGTAGCCGCAGGACCGCGAACTTCACCCGTTCCGGCCCGATACCGGTCGGATCATCCCATGCCTGGGCCAGCAGCTGGTTGGGTGACAGGACCGCCCCGACGTGCCGGACCAGGACGTTGAGCAGGCGGAACTCGGTCGGGGTCAGCCGGACCTCCGCACCGTCCACATAGGTACGACGGGCCGCCGGGTCGATTCTCAGTACCCCGTCGTCGTAGACGTCGTCGGCCCACGACGCGGTGCCGGCGCTGCGGCGCAGCAGCGCCTCGACGCGGGCCACCAGTTCGGCGTTGGTGAACGGCTTGGTGAGGTAGTCGTCGGCGCCGCCGCGTAGGCCGCGTACCTTGTCCGACTCCTGGCCGTGCGCGGTCAGCAGGAGGACCGGGACGTCGCTGACGTCGCGCAGGCGCTCCAGCACCTGCCAGCCGTCCATGCCGGGCAGACCGATGTCGAGGATGACGAGCTCCGGCCGTTCGGAGTAGGCGTCACGCAGGCCGGCGCGGCCGTCCTTGGCGTGGGCGACCTGGTGGCCGGCCCGGGTCAGCAACAACCGTAGGGCCAGCGCGATGTCGGGGTCATCCTCGACCACTAGAAGTCGGCTCACCCTGAACCTCCGTCTCTCGTGTGGGCGGCCGCTGACCGCGCTGGGAGCGACACGGTCACCGTGGTGCCGATGCCCGGCTCGCTCGTGACGTCGATCGTGCCGCCGTGTAGCTCGACGATGGCCCGGCTGATCATGAGGCCGAGGCCGGCGCCCGGGGTGGCCGCCCGCCCCGCCAGGCCGACGTTCGAGGCCCGGAAGAACGGGCTGAACAGCTTGGCCTGCTCGACCGCCGGAATCCCGATGCCGTTGTCGCTGACCACCAGGTGCCACCCCTGCTCGGTCGGCCGGGCGGCCAGCTCGACCCGGCCGTCGACGGGGGTGAACGCGAACGCGTTGGCGAGCAGACTGATCAACACCTGCTGGATACGGGCCTCGTCACAGATCAGTTCGGGGCCGTCTTTCAGATCCCAGCCGAGGGCCACCTGGGCAGCCTGCGCGGCCATCAGCACGTCGGCCACCGCGGCTTCGATCAGACCCGGTATCCGCACCGGGGCCAGCTTCAACGGCAGCGTCCCCGCCTGCAGTCGAGATAGCAGCAGCAGCTCCTCGATCAGGCGCAGCAGCCGGTTGGCGTTGCGGTCGATGACGTCGAGGTAGGTTCGCTGGTCCTCGGTGAGTTCGCCGCTGCCGGTGTCGCCGAGCAGGTGGGCGAAGGCGACCACGGACGAGAGGGGCCCACGCAGCTCGTGCGCGACCGTCGGGACGAACGTCGTCTCGGCGGGGCCGGGCGCGTCGACGGCCTGAGCCCGCGCGGGGGGCTCCGCCGGCCGGGCGCTGTCTGTGGGCCGCTGCCCGGTCACATCGATTCCCAGGTACGCCACCGCACCGACCCGCGGTTCGTCAACGTAGGACCGGACGGCCGTCTCCAGCGTCCGCCATCGGCCGGTCGCCCCCCGTACCCGCAGGTCGAAGGGGCTGCCGTGGTCACGCCCGGCGCACGCGTCGAGGAACGAACCGACCGCCACCGCGTGGTCGTCGGGGTGGATGAGGTCCAGCGGTGAGCGGCCCGGCGGCGACTGCCGGTCGTAGCCGAGGACCCTTTCGAACGCCCCGGACAGCGCGGTCCAGCCGACGGCCCCGTCGACGACGACGACGACGGCCCGGTCATCGGTCAACAGGGCGCGGGCCAGGGGATCCACCGGCATCATCCGCTCGGCACCGATGGGATGGCAGCGGTCGATCAGGCAGCGCTGCGCGGCGGCCGCGACCTGCTCGATGGCCGGCAACGCGCGGGTCAGCGCGAGGTCACCGTCGACGTGTACCCGCAACGCGACCCGCCACCGGCCCGGCCCGACCGCGATCTCGACCGCGGGCGCCGGGGAGTGCCCAGCCGGCGCGGGTGCCGCCGGACCGAGTACCGCGTCCCGCACACCGGGCAGGTCCCGCAGCTCGGCGACGAGCCGCTGTACCTCGACCAGGCTGGTAGCCTGCGTTGCCCGGGCCGTGATGGCGCCCGCAGCCGGCGGGGTCAGTTCCGCCCCGGCCACGCGGTTGCTGGTATCACCACGCACGGTCCTCCCTCACGATCCGGTCACGCGAATGCGCCCGACCCGACCTCACGCCCCACACTCTGGGTACCGGCTTAGTGTACGCAGTGTCAGAACTTGTGGCCTAAACTTTCGCCTTAGCACTAAATGTCATGATTCAAACGATGGCGCGGCGATGGATGTGCGCCAATGGGGCCGGCCGATCAGGGTGCTGATCCTCTGATCCGCTCCTGAACCGCTCCTGATCCGCTCTCGGCTCCGCTCTCTGCTCCGCGACCGCTGACCTATTTAGGTAGCGGACCGATCTGCAGCGGGACGTGTCCGCCCGCAACCTGACCGCCTCCGCACCGCACCGCCGCCACTACGGGGTGCCAGCAGCCTTGGGACGTGCGGTTGTCCGACCGTGCCCGAGGAACGGGAGGCAACCCGCGATGACTCGACCCCACAACCGGGGCCGGTACGCGACGCTGCTTGCGGCGACCGGCACGATCGCGACAATGTCCACAGTGGTCACACTGGTACTGCTCACCGGCGGCTCGCCGGCGGCGGCCGCGGCGAGCCCGGTCACCGCCACCGTCGACACCGGCGCGACTCCGCTGAACGTCCGGGCCAGCGCCAGCACCACGGCGACCGTGCTGCGGACGGTACCCAACGGCGGCACGGTCATGCTCGCCTGCCAGGTGGTCGGACCGTCGATCCAGGGCACCGTACGCACCACGACGATGTGGGACCGGACGACCGCGGGCGGCTACGTCTCCGACGCGTACGTGCGACGCGCGACCATCGGCGCCTGCCCGGCGACGCCACAAAACCCCAGCACGGTACCGGTTCCCGCACCGACGGCGGGCTGGGTGATCCCGGTACCGAACACGCCCGGCCAGCGCTTCCGCCCGGCGAGCAACCCGCACCACGACGGCGTGGACATCATGGAACCCCGCAACACCCGGATCCAGGCCGCCAACGCCGGTACGGTCATCACGGTGGAGTGCAACGCCTCGCAGAGCTGCGACGTCGACGGCAGCTCGAAGGTGACCGGCTGCGGCTGGTACGTGGAGATCCGGCACGCCAACCAGGTCGTCACCCGCTACTGCCATATGGTGAAGCACCCCTCGGTCACGGTGGGCCAGCGGGTCTTCCCCGGCCAGATCATCGGATACGTCGGCACCTCGGGTAACTCCTCCGGTACCCACCTGCACTTCGAGGTACACAGTGGACCGGGCTATGCCAGCAGCGCCAACGCCATCGACCCGGTCGAGTTCATGCGCCGCATGGGCGCCCCACTGGGCGGCGCGAGCTGAACCGCGCCGACCCGGCACCACGCGCACACGTGACCCTCCGCGAGGAGCCGATCACCTCTCCCAACACGCCCGAGACCCGGTACCCGCCGGCGGCCTGACCTAAGGTCCGTCGCGACGCAAAAGGTGATGCGCTACGCAGGTTTTCGCCCCTCGAGACCTGTGCAGCGCATCACTTTTCGTGATCGGCCCCCGCTCGACCCGGCAACCTGGCCGACCACGGTGCCCACGGGCGGCAACGGGCCAGGTCGCCACCGGTTTATCACGGTGCGTTTCGCGGCGAGGTCGGACCGCCGAACCCTGGACGCGCCCGGAGGAGCGGCCTTCCCCGCAGGTGGCGCGGGTGCTAAATTGCCGGCCCGCCGTGACCCTGCCCGCAGGACGAGGCGGGTACCCGGAAAAGCTGCCGCCGCTCAAGCAACCTGATCCGGCGCCGGGAGGCACTTAACTGGTGAAGGGGGTGTCATGCCGAGCAAAGATGACGACGAGCAACGCCAATTCGGTGAGTACTTTGCCGCCCGGCGGGACACGGTGCGCCGGACGGCGTACCTGCTGTGCGGCGACTGGCATTGGGCCGACGACCTGACCCAGGTGGCATTCACCCGGCTGGCCGCCGCGTGGAACCGGGTACGCGATCCGCAGGCGCTGGATGCGTTCGTGCGGACCTGCCTGACCCGGGCGTACTTCTCGGACCTGCGGCGGGTGTGGCGGCGTCGGGAAAAATCAACGTCGGACCTGCCCGAATCGGCCGTCGTCCACGACGCCAGTGAGGCCGTGGCGCAGCGATTGATCTTCACGGCGGCGCTGCGCCGGCTACCGCCGAGACAACGCGCCGTCCTGGTCTACCGGTACTACCAGGGCCTCGATGTGGCGTCCACGGCCGAGGCGCTCGGCTGTGCCGAAGGCACCGTCAAGAGCCAGGCGGCACGCGGCCTGGACAAGCTGCGGGAAATCCTGGGTGACGCCGGTCTGCGCCCGCCGGCCGACATCCCCGCCGGCGTTGTCACCGGCGCGGTCACCACCGCCGACTCCAGTTACCCGCTCAGATCCGTCATTGCCGCGGAGGCGACCCGATGACCAACCTGCGAGATCTCTTCAACGACGTGGTGGACACACCTCCGCCCAGCCGCCATACCGCCGCCTCGATCTACGCGACGGGCCGGCAGCGGCGACTGCTGACGTCGGCGACCCGGGTGGCGGCGGCCGCCCTGGCGGTCGCGCTCGCCGGTGGCGCCGCGTACGCGACGGCACGGACATCGGGGCCGGTCAGCAGCACCGCGAACGGCACTTTGACGTCCATCGCGGCACTCGGCATCGACGGCGACCGCATGTCCGCGACGCTCCGCGACTGCCCGAACCCGGGGTCGCCCGACCCGACGGGCCAACCGGGACACCCATCCGGCATACCCGCCCCGTCCGGACAGCCCGCCGGCAAGCCTGGCGCGTCCACCCAACCGGGGAACCCCGCCGGCAAGCCCGCCGCATCCGGCAAACCCGGTGCCTCCGGACAGCCAGCGGGCCCGTCCGGCAATCCCGGTGCCTCAGGACAGCCGGGGAACCCGTCCGGCAAACCGGGTGCCTCCGCACAATCGGGAAACCAGCCCGCCGCTTACGCGCAACCGGGGAGCCCCTCCGGCAAGCCCGGCGCCTCGGCGCAACCCGGCAACCCGTCCGGTAGGCCCGGTGCCTCCGCGCAGCCCGGTAACCCCTCCGGTGGGCCCGGCGCCTCGGGACAACCGGCTAACCCCGGCGGGCAGGCCTTCAGCGCCCCGCCAAGCCCTCGGTACACGCCACCCTGCCAATTCCGGCATCTCGTCTCCACCGACGGCGGCCGTACCTGGCAGGAGGGTCAGCGCGACGCCGGTCCGGAGTGGACGGAGCCACTGATCGGCATGTTCGGCATGTCCCTGTCCTCCGGTGTCGCCACCGGCACCGCCGCCGGGGCCGGCCAGGTGCTCAGCGCGAACGGCGTCGCTATCGCGCGGATCGTCACGCCCGCAAGCGGCTCGATTTCGCAGGTCCCCGCTCACGGGTGGGCGACGACGTTGGCATCAAGCGACCCGGCCACGTCGGTTGCTGGCTCGCTGTATGGCGTCGACCCAGCCACCGGGACGGCCGTCGCATTGGCCAACCAGCCGCTGCTGGTAACGGACGGATGGATGGTGCCGGTCGGCCCCAACGGGATGATCACCGTGACCGGCGTCGCGGCCGGGGACAGCCGGCCCAGTGCCGCGGTGAGCCGTGACCGGGGCCGCACCTGGTCGACCCATCGGCTGCCCGAAACCGACTGGCAGACCACGCCGGACGTGTACTCCGGTGACGGCGTTCACGTGTACGCGTTGTCCGGTTACGTCAGGGGTGCCGGCTGCCAGTACTTCGCCAGCGCCGATGGCGGGGCGACCTGGGGCCCGCGACAGACCGTGCCGGGTGTGGCCTGTGCGGCCAGATACACCACCCGGGATGGTGCGCTCGTACTGGGCGTGGCCGACACGGACAACGCCACGTCGTACTGGGTATCCCGGGACAACGGCACCAGCGTCCAACGGCTGCCGAACCTGACCGGCCTGCCGTCGAATTTCACCCCGAACCTCCGACAACTCGAGGACGGAAGCTACGTCGCCGCCCCGAGGGATCTGCCGTCCACTGCCTTCTACCGGTCCACCGACGGGTGG
>JAVHWE010000296.1:0-9552 GCA_032160285.1 Micromonosporaceae bacterium
ACTGCATGTGCTTGGTGTTCAGCCGGGACACGAAACCCCAGGCCCGGTACCGCACCGGATGCTTCGAGAAGTGCTTGAGCCGCCCGCCCACGATGTGCCGGCAGGAGTGGCACGACAGCGTGTACGCCCAGAGCAGCACCACGTTGGCGACGATGATGACGTTGCCTAGCCCCAGGCCGAACCCGCCGCCCTTGCCGTGGAACGCCTCGATCGCGTCCCAGGTGTTGACCAGCGATATGACCACCGCGGCGTAGAAGAAGTACCGGTGGGCGTTCTGGAAGATCAGCGGAAACCGGGTTTCGCCCGAGTAGTCGCGGTGGCCGTCCGCAACCGCGCAGGCCGGCGGCGACGCCCAGAACGACCGGTAGTACGCCTTGCGGTAGTAGTAGCAGGTGAGCCGGAACAGCAGCAGGAACGGCAGCGTGATCGAGGCGTACGGCATGAGCGGCAACTTCGGGATGAAGCGCCAGCCGAACAGCGCCGACCCCGGCGTGCACGCCTTTGACCAGCACGGCGAGTAGAACGGCGTCAGGTAGTGGTACGTGTCGACGAAGTACCACTTCTGCATCGCCGCCCGGATCAGCCCGTACGCCAGCCACAGCGTCAGCAGCGAAACCGTCAGCAGCGGTGCCAGCCACCACCGGTCGGTGCGCAACGTCCTGGCCGCAATCGCGGCGCGCGGCCCTGGCGGCCTCGTTGCCGTCGTCGTCATGTTCGTTCGCTCCCTGGGCCGGGTCACAGTGATAGATCTCGTTGTCCAAGAGCCGGCAAGGTGCGCTCGGCGGGCGGTTGAACTGCACAGACAACACCGGCCCCGCAACGGGTACGCACGCGCCGGTGGACACGTTACGCCCGAAGCGGCCGGCGGCGCTGTGCGGGCGGTCCCGATGTGAGAAACCGCGCCGCGAGGTCCCGCAGGGGCTCAGCCGGACGCGCCGCCGGTGAAGTTCCAGGACGCCAGGCGCAGCGCGGGAGCGGCGAACGACTCGCCGGCCCAGCTGGCGGGCGCCAGCACCGGATGGGTACCGACGGCCAGCACCGCACCCGGGGCGAGCGCCTGCGGGTACCGCTGGGTGAACCGCAGGTTCTGCACCGCATCGATGATCTTCCCGTCCTCGATCAGCCAGACCCCGTTGCGGGTCAGCCCGGTGACCACCAGCGGCCGCGGATCCAACACCCGGGTGTACCAGAAGTCGGTCACCAGCAGCCCGCGCTCGACGCCGGACAGCAGCTCGGCGACGGACGAGTCGGCGCCCGGGCCGTCCACCTCCGTCACCGGTGTGGCGGTGTGGCGGGCCTGTCCGGCGGCCGGTAGCAGGGTCAGCGCCATCGGCATCGGACCCCACGGTCGGCCACCCGGTACGGCGTCCCCGGTCGACTCCGCACCCGCCTGCGCGGCGGTCCGGCGGTCGTGCGCCACGTGCGCGGCGACCCCGGCGGTGACGTATTCCAGCCGACCCTTCGGGGTGCCCTCGACGTCGAAGCCCAGTCCGATCGCCCCGGCCGACGTCGGGTCCTGCACGATCGTCACGGCCGGGTCGAACTGGGCGGCGCCGAGGTTCACGAACGAGCGCCGCTCGGCGACCGCCTTGCCGTTGAAGCCGTACATCGCGAACGCCTGCAACACGTCGACGACCGCGCCGGATTCGAGCACCACCTCGTACGGGCCGGGCGGCAGCTCGACCGGGTCGGTGCCGGCGCGGGCCTTCGCGGCGGCGCGGGCGCCGAGTACCGCACCGTCCACCTCGGCCAGCCGGGGCGAGGCGAGCCGCGCCATGCCGTCGGAGCTGGCGGTACGGGCGATGCCGTCCATGGCGGCCTCGGTGGTCGCGCCGGTCAGGCTGTGGCCGGCCGAGTTGGCGAACGCGGCGCGCAGGTATCTGGTTCGGAAGTACCCGGCGGTGGTGAGCCCGTCGGCCGCCGCGACGAACGCCTGTACCCGCGCCGCCCGATCCTGTGGGGTGGCGTTCGCCGTGGCCTCGTCGACGTTTCCCGCGGTCAGCGCCGGTGTCGGCGGGGTCAGGTCGGGCCAGCCGTGATCGGGCTGGCTCAGCCGGGCCGCCGTGATCGTGCGCTCCACCAGGTCGGCCAGCCCGTCGAGGTGGCTGGTCGAGCCGACCGCCGTCCGACCGTCCAGGTGCAGCCGCAGCCGTACCGAGGTCGACTCGTCCGCGACGTTCTGGTGGATGTAGGAGTTCGCGAACCGGGTGAGGGCCAGGTCCTGCCGTTCGACCAGTACCTCGGCGTGGATGCTCCCGCCGCCGGCCTCCCGCACGATCTCCAGTACCCGGTCGGCGACGTCCAGTTCCGGGTTGCGGTACGTGTTGTCGCTCATCCGCGGACCCCCACCCGGACGCCGGCGAACCGGGCCGGTGAGGCCGGGTGACCGGTGTGACCAACCTGGCCCGGCTGCCCCTTGCCGCAGTTCGGGGTGCCCCACGCGATCGTCTCCGACGACAGCATGTCCATCGAGCGCCAGAACTGCGGTCCGATCCCGGTGTACGTCGGGTTGCGCAGCATCCGGCCCAGCTTGCCGTTGCGGACCTCCCAGCCGATCTCGCAGCCGAACTGAAAGTTGAGCCGCTTGTCATCGATCGACCACGAGCGGTTGAGGTCCATGTAAACCCCGTCGTCGGTGGCGGCGATGATCTCGTCGAGGGTGTGCGGGCCGGGTTCCAGGCCCACGTTGGTCATTCGTACCATCGGCATGCGCGACCACCCGTCGGCCCGGACGCTCCCGCTGTAGTCCAGGCCGGCGACGGCGGCGGAGTCCCGGCCGGCGAGCACCCCGACCCAGACCCCGTCCTTGACGGCGTGCCGGAGCCCGGCCGGCGTGCCCTCGTCGTCGTACCCGAACGAGCCGAGCGCACCCTCGATCGTCGGGTCGATCGCGATGTTCATCAACTCCGAGCCGTACCGCAGGCTGCCGAGCTTCGCCAGGTCGAGCCAGGAGGTACCGGCGAAGGCCGCCTCCCAGCCGAGGATCCGGTCGAGTTCGATGGCGTGCCCGACCGACTCGTGGATCTGTAGCGCGAGCTGTTCGCTGCCGAGGATCAGGTTCGTCTCACGCTGCGGGCACGGCGGGGCGGTCAGCAGCGCCCGGGCCTCCTCGGCGATCCGGGCGGCGTGCGCGGTCAGGTCGAGCGAGGTGACCAGCTCCCAGCCGCGGGTGCCGTACTGGCCGCGATACGACGGGTACGACCGGCGCTGCGTCTCGCCGTCACCGATCGCGGTCGCCGAGATGCCCGCCCCGCACTCCCGGATGTGCTGGTCGATGCGGTGACCCTCCGACGACACGAACCATTTGCGGGTGTCCCAAATCTGGTAGAGGCCCTCGGCCTGGTCGGCGCCGTGGGCGTGGGCCTCGGCGGTGGCGCTGGCGAGGAGGTCGCCCTTCTCGGCCAGCGGTACCGACAGCGGATCGATCTCGCAGGGGCTGGCCCACGAGCCGACACTCGCGGTGACCGCCACGAGGTCGACGGCCGGCCCCGGTACCGCGGCACTGGCCCGGGCGATCGCGGTGGCGCGGGTGCCGGCCCGGCGCGCCGCGGCGCCGGATTCGTCGGGTACCGCGAAGAAGCCCCAGCTCGACCCGACCAGGGCCCGGACCCCGAGCCCGGCGCTCTCGTCGAAGTTGAGTTCCTCGATCTCACCGTTGCTTGCGGTCATCGACTCCGTGCGTCGATGCATCACCCGGGCGTCCGCATATCGGGCACCCGCGGCGAGGGCCGCCTCGACGGCCGCGCTCGCCGCGTCGAATCCAGTCATACGACGACCCTATGCGGACGCCGCCCGGTCCGGCATGCGGAGGGCCTATTACCGCATGATCCGCTGGCGACGGACCCGCGCCCGCGTCAATCGCCGGCAACGGAGGTGTCCTTTCGCCGTGGGTCGGGCAGGGCGCGGCGGATGAAGTCGAGCTCCAGCCGGAGCAGGCGTTCGCTCAGGCCGTCGGCGGCCATGTGGGTGGCGCCGGTCAACGGGATCATCGAATGCGGCCGACCCGCCTTCAGCAGCGCCGCTGACAGCCGCAGGGTGTGCGCGGCCACCACGTTGTCGTCGACCATGCCGTGCACCAGCAGCAGGGGCCGGGCGTCCGACGGCCCGTTGGGCGGCTCGGCGGCCATTTCCAGCAGCGAGTTGTGGGCGTACACGTCGGGCGCCTCCGTCGGCAGGCCGAGGTAGCGCTCGGTGTACGCGGAGTCGTAGAGCTCCCAGTCGGTGACCGGCGCGCCCGCGACCGCGCAGTGGTACACGTCGGGGCGGCGCAGCACCGCCAGCGCGGACAGCCAGCCGCCGAACGACCAGCCACGGATCGCCACCCGGGACAGGTCGAGGTCGGTGTGCTTGTCGGCCAGCGCGCCCAGCGCGTCGACCTGGTCGGCGAGGATCACGTCGGCGAAGCGCCGGTGCACGGCCTTCTCGAAGCTCGGCGTGACGCCCGGGGTGCCCCGGTTGTCGATCACGACCACGGCGAAGCCGGCGTCGGCCCACCACTGCCGCTCGACCCACCGCGCCCGCACCGAGACGACCTCCTGGTGGCCCGGGCCGCCGTAGATGTCGACCAGCACCGGCAGCCGTCGCCCGGTGACGTGGTTTCGCGGGTACAGCACGCCGGTCGGCAGCTGGCGGTCGGTGACCCGCTGCAGTACCGGCCGGGGCGCGTACGGCGGGGGCATGGCCAGCGTGACCAGCTCGCCGACCTGCTCGTCGCGGCGGTACACCCGGTACCGGCAGCCGGGGTGATCCAGCGACAGGGTGCCGATGAGCAGGGTGTCGCGGGCTCCGCCGGCGATGTGCCAGCCCGCCTCCGTGGTGATCCGCCGGGCGTCGGCGCCGGTCACCCCGGCGGAGGCGCGTACCCGGTACACGTGCTGCTCGCTCGGCTCCCCGTCCTGCGCCTCGATGATCAGGTCCCCGTCGGCCCGGCCGCTGACCCGCCGCACGTACAGGCCGGGCGGGGTGAGCAGGCTGCCGTCGGCGAACAGGCACCGGGCGTCGTACCCGTCGTGGGCCAGCTCGCCGCCGACGAGTACCCGGCCGTCGGGCAGGTAGCACGGCGTACCGGGGACCGGCTCGACCCAGCGCGGGTCGGCGAGCTCGGCGTGCACCTGCGTCTCCCCGGTACGCGGGTCGACCGAGAGGACCAGGCCGTGCTGCTGGAGCCGGCGCAGGACGGTGATCAGCGGGCCGCCGGTCTCGGTCCACGAGACCGAGACGAGGTACGGGTAGATCTCCCGGTCCCAGTGCACGTCGACCCAGCCGCCGTCGAGGTCGAGCAGGTGCAGGGTCACCTCGGCGTTGGCGGCGCCGGCGTGCGGGTACGCCACCGACGTCGGGGGCCGGTCGGGCTGTGCCGGGTCCTGCAGGTGCCAGCGCGGTACCCGGGTCTCGTCGACCCGGGCGGCCAGCACCGTCCGGCCGTCGGGCGACCACCAGAACCCGCGGAAGCGGTGGAACTCCTCGGCCGCGATGAACTCGGCCAGGCCCCAGGTCACCCCGTGCTCGGCGGCGAGCACCTGGTCGTGGCCGTCGTGGTCGGTGACGTGCAGCGCGCCGTTGGACACGTACCCGATCCGCTGGCCGGCCGGGTCGGACCGCGGGTCGACGACGGCGCCCTTGGTGGGGACCTCCCGGACCCTTCCGCTGCGCAGTTCGGCGCGGAACAGTCGGCCGGCGACGGTGAAGATGGCGGCCGCGCCGGTCGGGTCGGTCACGTACGAGCCGATCCCGCTGGCCGACAGGCGCAGCCGCTCGCGTAACGAGCGCTCTGCGGGTGGCATCTCGTCCCCGGGCTGGTCGGTGGCCGCGAGTAGCCCGGCCGGGTCCGCCACCAGCCGCTCCTCGCCCGCCTCGACGTCGAAGACCCACAGCAGGTCGGCCGGGTCCTCGGGCCCGGACGAGCGCAGGAACACCACGTGGGCGCCGTCCGCGGCGACGGTCACCGCCCGCGGGGCGCCGTACGAGAACCGACGGGTACGGGCAGCCAGCTCGGGATAGTCCACCCCGGAATGCTCTCGCGCCGGTACCGCAATTGTCATGCCAATCGCCGGCCACGCCGTGGCGGGAAGAGGACCCGGTGGGTCGTACAGTGGCATGCGTGTCTTCCGCCGCCGCCGGCCCCGCCGCCGACCCAGCCGCTGGTCCTGGCCCCAGCGATCTCCCCGCCGCGCGGCGGGTCATGTTCGTGCACGCCCACCCCGACGACGAGGTGATCGGCACCGGCGCCACGATCGCCCGGTACGCCGCCACCGGCGCCCACGTCACCCTGGTCACCTGCACGCTCGGGGAGGAGGGCGAGGTTCACGTGCCGGCCCTGGTGGGGCTGGCCGCCGACCGCGCCGATCAGCTCGGCGGGTACCGGATCGCGGAGCTGGCCGCGTCCTGCGCCGCGCTGGGCGTGAGTGACCAGCGTTTCCTCGGCGGCGCCGGCGCCTTCCGCGACTCCGGCATGATGGGCCTGCCGGCCAACGACCACCCCCGCGCGTTCTGGCGCGCCGATCTCGACGCCGCGGCGTGGCTGCTGGTCGAGGTGGTGCGGGAGGTGCGCCCGCAGGTGCTGGTCACGTACGACGAAAACGGATTCTACGGTCATCCCGACCACATACAGACCCATCGGGTCGCGATGCGCGCCGCCGAGCTGGCCGGCGACGCGGCCCCCGCGAAGATCTACTGGACCGCCGTGCCGCGCAGCGTCCTGCAGGCCGGCATGCTCTCGTTCGCCGAGTCCGACGACAACCCGTTCGCCGGCGTCGAAGACGTTGCCGACCTGCCGTTCGGCACCCCCGACGAGCAGATTGCGGCGCGGATCGACGCGACCGCGTTCGCCGACGCGAAGCGCGCCGCGATGTGGGCCCACGCCACCCAGATCCCGTCGACGTCGTGGCTGCTGGCGGTCGCCGGCAACTTCGGCGCGGAGCACATGGGGGTGGAGTACTTCCGGCTGGCGGCCGGCCCCCGCGGTCCGGGCCACGGCGTGTACGGCTGGGAGGACGACCTGTTCGCCGGTCTCGACGCGCCGGCCGTCGCCCTGTCGTGATCGGGATGAACCCCGCGCCGCCGATCGAGGCCGATCCCGGCCCGGATCCGGTACGGGCCCGGCCGCCGCGTTCGGGACGCTGGCTGACCTGGCTGGGTGGGGCGACCGCGGTCGGGCTGGCCGTCGTCTCCGCCGTCTGGGAGGCGTTCCTGACGCCGGTAGCCGTGACCTGGACCAGCGGCGGGCACGCCCACTCGGTACGCCTGCCGGTGGCCCTGTTGTGCGCGATCGTCGGTAATGCCGGGCTCACCTGGTACACCCGGGTGGTCACCGGCCGGGTGTTGACGGTGATGCTGCCGTTCCTCGCCTGGACCACGCCGATGCTGTTCGCGGCCAGCCGTACCCGCGAGGGTGATCTCGTCCTGACCAGCAACAACTGGGTCGGGATCGGCACCATGTTCGCCGGCGCGGTGACGTTCGCCGCCACCGCGTACTGGCTGGCCCTGCGCTCGCTGCGCCGGCCCGGCGACCCGGGCATTGCTTTTCGACCCACCGGACGGTAATAGATCAGTTGTGGTCTTTGCCAATCTGTACCGGCGGCGTCCGGTGAAGCAACGGTGGCTGCCGGTCGGAGTGCTCGGCGGCGTGCTTTTCGTGACAAATGTCCTGGCTCGCTGGGCGGTCAAGCTTTTCACCTCCGACGACGCCAAGACGACCGAGATCGGGCTGGTCGCACTGATCGCGGTCGCGGTCGTGATGGCGGTCGCCGCGTACTGGTGGGCCCGGGAGCACCCGATGCCGCGGGTCGCCGGCGACCTGGCGGTCGGTGCGGTTCTCGGCTGTCTGCTGTCGCTGCTGGTCGCCCCACTGCTGGTCGGCACGACCCCGATCCGCGACGGCGTCGACTTCTTCATCGGTCAACTCTGGCGGTACCTGGCGCTCGCGGCCGGCGGCACCGTGTTCGGGCTGCTGATCGTGATGGCGCTGGGCAAGGATCACAAGTCCCAGTCCTGGAAGCGGCACACCGAGCGGTTCGGCGCCAAGCCCAAGCGGGTGGTCCGCCGCTAATCGCGGCGGGGAGACCTGGCGGGCGGCGCGTCAGCGGTCCATCGGTTGGGGCGCGGTCCAGGTGACGTAGGCGTGGTGGGTGGTGAAACCCAACCCCGAGTACATCGCGACGGCTACCGCGTTACGCTCTTCGACCTGCAGATACGCCCTGGTCGCGCCCGCCTCCACGGCCCACCGGGCCAGCCCCGCGACGACCGCCCGGCCGAGACCGCGTCGCCGGTACGCCGGGTCGACGGTGACCAGGGCGATGCCGAGCCACCGCCGGGCGTCGTCGGCGATCACACCCCGCCCGACCGCGATCGAGCGGCCGTCGTGGTCGATGCTCGCGAACCGGGCGACCGGCACGTCGGTGAGAATCGCGTGCGCGGCCGCCGGCAACGCTCCCCGGTAGCCCGCAACCGCCGCGAGCCACCCGGCCGACGGGCGGGTCGCCAACCGGACCCGATGGTCCGGCCCGCTGGTTCCGGCCGGCTCGGCGGTTGCGCTGAGGTCGGCGGTTGGGGTGAGGTCGGCGGTTGCGGTGAGGTCGGCGGTCTGGACCAGCGTCGGCGGTGACGGCGCCCAGCCCCGGCCGCGGAGTTCGGCGGTGAGTCGGCCGCCCACCGGATCGGCGACGGTGATCTTGGGCGGCAGGTTCCGGGCCCGGTACCACTGCTGTACCGCGTCCACCGCCGCACCGAGGGGGCGGCCCGGATCGCCGATCGGCAGCGCCGAGTTGCCGCGCGCCGTCCAGCCACCGGCGGCCCGGAGCAACCAGTCGCCGAGGTGCTCGCGCTCCGGCGCCGGCCAGCCGGCCGCCGCCAGCCGCTCCAGGGACTCCGTCGCGGTCAACCGCCGCCGTCCGGGCACCCGCTTCGCGTGGGTCACCTCGGTCACCGGTATCCGCACGAGCTCGCGCCGAGTCCGAATTGTCATCTCTGCCGCGGTCACCGCGGTCAGTTCCCCGAGTACGTCCGAGAAGAGCGCGCGGTCATCCCGGCATCCGGCGTGTCGCCTTACCACTACCCGGTAACCGACATCATCCGGGCCGAGCACGACGACCACCTCCCGAGCGGGATACTAGGCTCGAGTACGCCGTGGCGACACGGCGAGGTGTTGCCGTGGCCGGACACCGGTCGCGGCGAGTTCAGTGCCGAGAGGACGAGCCGTGACATACATCATCGCCGAGCCGTGCGTCGACCTGCTCGACAAGGCCTGCATCGAGGAGTGCCCGGTCGACTGCATCTACGAGGGCAACCGGATGTTGTACATCCACCCCGACGAGTGCGTCGACTGCGGTGCCTGCGAGCCGGTCTGCCCGGTCGAGGCGATCTTCTACGAGGACGACGTCCCGGAGCAGTGGAAGGACTACACCGCCGCGAACTACGAGTTCTTCGAGGACCTCGGCTCGCCCGGCGGCGCCTCGAAGGTCGGCAAGATCGACAAGGATGCCACCTTCGTCGCCGCCCAACCGCCCCGCGCCGACGCCCACTGATGCCGGCGCCGACCGGCGCCCTGCGCTCCGG
>JAVHWE010000299.1:0-3840 GCA_032160285.1 Micromonosporaceae bacterium
CGGTCGCGCGAATTCTCCAGTGTGCGGTGGCGCCGTACCGCTACTTTTGGTCGGCAGTCATCACGATCCGGGGGAGAAGCGCATGACCACGCCCGAACCGCCCGCCACGCCGCAGCCGAACTCGTTCACGACCCCACCGCCGCTGCCCAGTTCGCAGCAGCGCACCCGCCCCTCCACCGTCACGACGGCCGCCGCACTGATCTTCGTCTCGGTCGCGCTTGGCATCATCCAGCTCATCGTCATGCTCGCCAGCCGGAGCGTCATCGAGGACATAGTGCGCCACCAGCCGTCCAGCGGGATGGATCCGAGTACCGCGGTCAACATCCAGCTCGGCATCGGCGGCGGCTGCGGCCTGGTCGTCTCGATCCTGTTCGCGGTGCTCGGGGTGCTGGTCCTGCGGGGCAACAACGCCGCGCGGATCACCGTGTGGGTGCTCAGTGGCCTGTCGTTGCTGTGCCTGGGCATCGGGGCCGCGTCCAACGCGCTGAACCCCAGCATGCAGTTCGCCCCAGGCTGGTACCGCGCCTACTCGATCGTCTCGTTGGTCCTGAGCCTGGTCCTCAACGTGGCGATCATCGTGCTGCTCGCCCGGCGCCCCTCGAACGACTACTTCCGCAAGCCCGTCGCCTGACTCCCCGGTAGCGTCGGGGATCCCACCCGGTCCCGCCGCCCTTGGAGCCGACATGCCGATCGCCCTCGTCACCGGTGCCACCGCGGGAATCGGTGCCGCCTTCACCCGGCTGCTCTCGTCCGAGGGCTACGACCTGGTGCTGGTGGCCCGGGACGAGGCGCGGCTGAAGTCGTCCGCCGCCGCGCTGCCGGGCGAGGCCGAGGTCATCTCGGCGGACCTGAGCACGACCGAGGGCTGCCAGCGGGTCGAGCGGCGGCTGGCCGACGACGGGCGGCCGATCGACCTCCTGGTCAACAACGCCGGAATCGGCCTCCCGCGCAGCTTCGTCAACAACTCGATCGACGACGAGGAACGGCTGCTCGCGATCAACGTCCGGGCCGTCATGCGGCTCACCCATGCCGTGCTGCCCGGCATGATCGAGCGCGGCCGCGGCGGAGTCGTCAACGTGTCGTCGGTCGCGGGATTCGCGCCGATGCTGCCTGGTCACACCTACAGCGCGAGCAAGGCCTGGGTGACGAATTTCAGCGAGTCGCTCTATACCTCGATGCGGCCCCGCGGTGTCCGCGTGATGGCACTCGCCCCCGGATTCGTCCGCACCGAATTCCACGATAGCGCCGGAATCGACATGGACAAGCTGAGCGACTGGCAGTGGCTCGACGCCGACGATGTGGTGCGCACCGCGCTGGCGGATCTGCGCCGGTGGCGGCCCGTGAGCACGCCGTCCGTGACGTACAAGGTGCTCGGTGGGCTGGCGAGGCACGTGCCGAGGCCGCTGTTCCGCGCGGTGACCGGACGGGCCTCGAAGCGTATCGGCCGAAACCCGAATTGATCGCCGTTCTCACAGTAAATAGCGGTCAGCAAACTTAGCTATTCCTATTCGCCATCCGGGATTGCGAATGGCATTACTCGGCTGGCATTGTTCTCGCTGCCGAGCTTCGGATGTCAGCGACCAGTCGCGCACCGCCTCCGGCGAACCGCCCAGCACAACCGCGCAGCGCAGCGGACGGCGCCGTACCTTCGCCCTTTCCCGCGCTGCCGGTGCACCGGATTCCGTGGACCCCACGAGCACGAGGACGGTCGATGACCCACCAGCCGCAGGACACGCGCGTTGATCGCGCGACGTCGCGGCGATGGGCCACTCCCGTCACGTCGGCTGGTCTGCGTGTGATGGTGATGGCCGGTTTCGCGGGGGCTGCCTGGCTGCTCGGGGGTTCGTCCGCAGCTCACGCACAAACGGTGCCGCCAGCAGATGCGGTGGCACCGGCCATGCCGGGACTCGCCGGAATGCTTTCCCGGCCTCTGGCGGCGGTGGCCACTCCGGTCACGAAGATCTCCGCGGCGACGGCGACCCCGAAGACGGGGAAAGCCGGTGGTGCGCTGGCCCCAGCCACTACACCAGTCTCCGAGGCGGTCCGCGTGGCTCGCGCCACCGTCCGTACCGCCACCCATGTCCCCCGGTCCGTCACACACGTGGTCCGTAGCGTGGCCCGTGTGGTCCGGAAGGACACCGGACTCCGGCCTCCCCCGGCCGGGTCCTCCCTGGTGCCGTCGAACCTGCCGGACCTGGGGAAACTGCTCTCCCCGCTCGGCGATCGCCCTGTCACCGGATCGCTGACCCGTCCCGTGGCGCACCTGATCCGCCCGGTCGCCGATCTCGGCAGCCCGGTCGTGGACACGGTTCGTCCGGTGGCGGACCTGGCCCGGCCCGTGACAACCGTCGCGGCGCCGGCCGTGCCCGCGCTCGCCAGCCCCGTGCTGGCTGTACCGTCCGCGCGGACTGTCAGTGTCCCGGCAACCCGCGTTCCGGCGCGCGTGACCGCGCTTCCGGGCGGGGGCCCCGCCACACCGGCCGGCAACCAGCCGGCCGGGATCCTGGGGGGCCGTATCGCCGCGCCGATCGAGCGGGCCGTCGTCGGTGCCCGGCCAGCCGCCCCCGTGGCGGACCAGCCGAGCGTCACCGCCGTGCCCGTCCTGATCGGCGCAACCCACCCCGCCGGTGCCCGTACCGTGGCTCCGGCGCTCAACCGGCGGGCCCCGGGCAATGCCCCGGCGCTGCCCGATCCGGGCCTGGTGAACAGCGGGAACTCCGCGGGATCCAGCACGTCCCAGCACGACGGCGGAGCCGGCGCGATCGTCGCCGGGTTCCACACGGCCGCTCCGCTCGCACCGCGGGCACGTGCGGCCACTGTGGACTCCGGCGCCCCGCTGGCACGCGCCGAGGATCTCGCACCCGTTCCCGACTGATCCGGCGGCTGTCCCGGCCTCATCGGCTGCGGAGACATCCCCGGCCATCGGGTGAGCGCTCGGAGAACAGCGTTCCGGCTCCCCAACGGGCGTAACCATGCCCCGGCTTCCGCCGGCGGACCCGCCCGGTCATTTCCCGGGTACACCCTCGACCGCCCCTTCCCTGGTGGTCGCGCGTGCCCTTTCAACCCATCACGAAAGGCACCAACACCGATGAATTCATGGATTCGCAGGACCCTTCAGGTCGGCCTCGTGTCGGCCGGGTTCGTGCTCGTCGCCGGGGCCACCGCGGCCCAGGCGTCGGTCCACTCGATCGACAACGACGGGGTCCTCAACGGCACCCAGGTCGTCGCGCCGGTCCAGCTTCCGGTGAACGTCTGCGGCAACGCCGTCGGCGTCCTCGGCAACGCCGTCGCCGGCTGCGAGGGCGGCGCGTCCGCCAAGCTGCACAGCGCGGGCGCCGGTGGCGTGACCAGCAAGGACAACGACGGCGTGCTGAACGGGACCCAGATCGTGGCCCCGATCCAGGCGCCGGTAGAGGTCTCGGGCAACGCGATCGGCAACGCGACCGCCGGAAGCCAGGGCGGCGCCACGGCCACGACCAAGTCGGCCGCGGTCGGCGCGGGTGGCGGCGGCGTGACCAGCAAGGACAACGACGGCGTGCTGAACGGGACCCAGATCGTGGCCCCGATCCAGGTGCCGATCGACGCCTGCGGCAACGCCGTCGCGCTGCTCGGCAATGCGGAGGCCGGCTGCGTCGGTGGCGCGACCGCCAAGCTCCACAGCGCGCCGGGCGGATCCGGTGGCGTGGTCAGCAAGGGCAACGACGGTGTGCTCAACGGCACGCAGGTCGTGGTGCCGGTACAGATCCCGGTCAACGTGTGCGGCAACGCGGTGGGCCTGCTCGGCAACGCGGTGGCCGGCTGCAAGGGCGGCGCCACGGCGACGCACGGCGGCCACAAGCC
>JAVHWE010000583.1:0-2545 GCA_032160285.1 Micromonosporaceae bacterium
TAGGACAGCACGAGACGGTGGCGCAGAATGTCCGCCGCGACGTGCTGGACGTCCTGCGGCAGCGCGTAGTCCCGGCCCCGAAGCAGGGCCAGCGCCCGGGTGGCGCGGACGATACCCAGCGAGGCGCGCGGGCTCGCACCGTACTGGATGAGCTGCGCGACGTCGGGCATCCCGTAGTCGCCCGGCGACCGGGTGGCCAGCACCAGCCGGACCGCGTAGTCGACCAGGGCGTTGTGCACGAACACCTCGTCGGCCTTGCCCTGCAGGGAAATCAGGTCGGCGGGGCTGAAGACGGTGTTCGGCTCCGGCGGGGCGACGCCCATCCGGTACACGATCTCCCGCTCCTCCGCGTCGGTCGGGTACCCAACATGGATCTTCATCAGGAAGCGGTCGCGCTGGGCTTCCGGCAGCGGGTACACGCCCTCCTGCTCGATCGGGTTCTGGGTGGCCATGACCAGGAACGGCTTCGGTACCCGATGGGATTCACCGCCGATCGACACCTGCTGCTCGGCCATGACCTCGAGCAGGGCGGACTGCACCTTCGCCGGTGCCCGGTTGATCTCGTCGGCGAGCAGGAAATTGACGAACACCGGCCCCAGCTCCACGTCGAACTTTTCGCTGGAGGCTCGGTAGATGCGGGTACCGACGATGTCGGCCGGTACCAGGTCCGGGGTGAACTGGATACGGGCGAACGTGCCACCCACCACGGTCGCCAGGGTCTCCACGGCGAGCGTCTTGGCCACGCCCGGTACACCCTCGAGCAGGCAGTGGCCGCGGGCCAGAAGCGCGACGAACATCCGCTCGATCATCCGGTCCTGACCGACGATGACCCGCTTGACCTCGAACAGTGCCCGCTCGAGCAGCGACGCGTCCTGAGCGGGCGTGGTCGGGGCACCGGAGACGGGCGGCTGGCCGCCCCCCGACCCGGACGGGGAAGCGGGCATGGTCGATTGGGCCACCGATCCTCCACGGCATGAGGGTGTCTGACGAACGTTCCAAGCGTCGCACGAACCGGCCCCAAACCGCGCCCTGGCATCCCTACCTGTCTCGCGACGGCGGAAAGTGAAGGCAAATCGGGTCTTGTGCGATGGATCCGGTGGTGTGGCCGGACCCGAGCGTGGAATCTGCGAATGAACGCCCACCCGGGTAGACATCCGGGGTATGGGCAAGGGTACGATTCGAGGCGTCGCCGGGCGGCTTCCCCCGTGGCCGCCCGGCGCCCTTCCCGTCCGAGCCTGGCACACTTCGGTGTGTGGTCCCCGCCGTCGAACCCTCCGCCGAACCGGCCCCGCCGTCGTTGATCTGTTCCGCGAAGCGGTGCCGGCAGCCTGGCCGGTGGGCGCTGCGGTGGAACAATCCACGTATTCATCCGGACACGAAGCGTAAGACTTGGCTCGCCTGCGACGAGCACCGCGCCGGACTTGTGGAATTCTTAAGGTTTAGAGGCTTTCTGCGCGAGGTCGACCCGCTCCCTTACGCATAGGCTCTGCGGTGTGACCCAGGCCATCGCTCTCGAGCCGTCGCTCGAATCCGTCCAATGGCGCCGCGTGTCCAACCTTCAGATCGTGGTCGACGAACTCCAGGTACTCGGGAGCGCCGTCGTCGTGGTGACAGCCAACCTGGTGGCGCTGCAGTTCATCCACAACCGGATTCCCGTCCTGGTCGCCACCGCGGCGGTAGCGATCGCCATGGTCAGGGCCGTCGTCGTGGTGCGATCGGTACGGTCCTGGGGGTACGCGGAGCGCGACGACGACCTGCTCGTCCGGCACGGCCTGTTCTTGCGTAAACTCTCGATAATTCCGTACGCGCGCATGCAGTTCGTCGATGTCACCGCCGGCCCGATGGAACGCATGTTCGGGCTGGCCACCGTCACCATGCACACGGCGGCCGCGGCGAGCGACGCACGGGTACCGGGCCTGCCCGGCGCCGAGGCGGCGCGGCTGCGGGACCGGCTTTCGTCGCTCGGCGAGGCCCGGTCGGAGGGACTGTGAGCGGAGGGGACACGGACCGGATGGCGACACCGGAGGCAGACCGGGAAGCGAACCGCTCCGCGACGGGTGACGGGGCCCCGCCCAGGCGACCCGGCCCGCCGGAGTGGCCGCTGGTCCCTCCGGAGTGGCCGCCGATCTCCCCCGCCGTCGCCGGGGCCCGCGACCAGGTCGCGGAGGTTCGCGATCCGAACGCCGCATCTACCCCCGCCATCCCGCGCCAGGCAGACCGGCGGGTGGTGGACGCGGGGACGGAAACGGCGGCAGCCGCCGTCAACCCCGCTATGGCGGCCGCGCCGAACCGTCCGATCCCTCCAGTCCGTCCGGTCACTGTGGACGTTGTGCAGGTTGCGGACGTCCCGACGGTCACCGACGTGCCGCAGCCCGCGAACACGCCGGCGGGCCCAGCCGCCCCGAAGGCCGCGGCCGGCCGGGACGCTTCGAACGCCGCACATGGCCGGCACGCTTGGACCGTTGCGCACGGCCGGGAGGATTTGACCCGTGCGGAGAGGCCTGACCTCACCGCCGTTCCCGAGGTCACCTCCGTTCCCGACGTC
>JAVHWE010000079.1:0-8983 GCA_032160285.1 Micromonosporaceae bacterium
CGAGAAGTTCGACTACACCAAGGGCTACAAGTTCTCCACCTACGCCACCTGGTGGATCCGCCAGGCCATCACCCGCGCCATGGCCGACCAGGCCCGCACCATCCGCATCCCGGTGCACATGGTCGAGCAGGTCAACCGGATGGTCCGGACCCGTCGGGAGCTGTCGGCCACCCTCGGCCGCGAACCGACCATCAGCGAGGTCGCGCACCACCTGGGCATGCAGGAGTTCCAGGTCATCGAGCTGATCTCGTACGACCGGGAGCCGGTCAGCCTGGACCAGACGGTCGGTGAGGACGGCGAGAGCGCTCTCGGCGATTTCGTCGCCCGGGTCGAATTCGACCCCGAGCCGGCCGACGGCGCCGCCAACGGCATGCTCCGTGAGGAGGTGGAGATCGTGCTGGCAACGTTGTCTCAGCGGGAGCGGGCGGTGATCCGGCTACGGTTCGGCCTCGACGACGGCCGGCAGCGCACGCTCGACGAGGTCGGCCGCGAGTTCGGCCTGTCCCGGGAACGCATCCGCCAGATCGAGAAGGTGACGCTGCTCAAGCTGCGCCACCCGTCACGCGCCACGCGCCTGGAGGCATACGCGAGCTGATCGGGGGTCCGCCGCCGACCATGGGGGGAGCCGGCCGGGGTCACCACGGTCGAGGGCGGGTGCGATACGGGGGTTACCGGCGGCGCGGTCCGTTCTCGGGCCGCGCCGCCCGGCGTTCCGAGGCGACAGCCACCCCGATCAGTCCCGCGGGTCGACCGGGTCGAGGCCGAGCAGCGCGAACACCGCATGGCGGGTGGCGGCCACGGCCCGGTCGAGCGGGTCCGGCGCGTCCGCACCCGGGGCCCACGGCCGGTACGACGGGTCCACGCCGTCGGTCATCACGTCCGGTACGCGGCGACCGGGGCACCGGTCGGCGGCGAGCGCCCGCCAGCCGTCCGGTGTGGGCCTGCCCGGGTCGAGCGGGTCGCCGGTGATGATCGCGAGCAGGTGGGTCCAGGCCCTCGGTACCACTTCGACGAGGGCGTACCCGCCACCGCCGGTCGCCACCCACCGGCCCCCGCACAGCTCCTCGGCCAGGTCGCGCAGCGCCAGGTAGGTCGCGCGCTGACCATCGACGGACAGGTTCAGGTTGGCCAGCGGGTCGAGTCGGTGGGCGTCGGCGCCGCACTGGGTGACCAGTACCTGGGGTTGGAAGGCCCGCAGCGCGCTGGGCACGATCGCGTGGAAGGCCCGCTGCCAGCCGGCGTCGGCGGTACCCGAGGGCAGGGCGATGTTGATCGCGGTTCCCTCGGCGCCGGGGCCGCCGGTCTCGGTCGGGTAGCCGGTACCCGGGAACAGCGCGAGGGGGCTCTCGTGCAGGCTGATGGTCATCACCCGAGGGTCGTCGTAGAAGACCTGCTGGACGCCGTCGCCGTGGTGGACGTCCACGTCGACGTACCCGACCCGGTCGGCTCCGAGGTCGAGCAGCCGGGCGATGGCGATCGCCGGGTCGTTGTAGACGCAGAAGCCGGACGCGTGGTCGGGCATCGCGTGGTGCAACCCGCCGGCGATGCTGACCGCGCGGCGCGTCTCGCCGGCCCATACCGCCTCGGCGGCGCGCAGGGTCGCGCCGGCGACCAGCGCGCTCGTCTCATGCATGCGCGGAAAGACGGGATTGTCCGGAGTATTCAGGCCGTGCCCGCGGGTACCCGGCCCCGCGCTCTTCACCGCCGCCAGGTACCCCGGGGTGTGGACCCGCAGCAGCGCGGCGTCGGTGGCCGGCACCGGGGCCTCGATGTCGACGCCCGCCCGGTCGAGGACGCCGAACTCGCCGGCCAGGGCCATGGTGAGTGCCACGCGTACCGGGTCGAGTGGGTGATCACCGAGATCGTAGGAGAGCAGCGCGTCGTCCCACACCACGAGTGTCATGGCCGCGCCCCGATCAGGTTCGGATCCGCCGTACCGGGTACGGTCGTCGGGTCGGTGTCGACTGGCGTGGCCGCCAGACCGGTCACGTCCACGCGCTGCGGCCGATTGGTCATCAACCCAGTTTGGCGTATCCGGCGGGTAGCATCGCGATCGGGAGGACCGTTGTGAATGACCTGGTCGATACCACCGAGATGTACCTGCGCACCATCCTCGAGCTCGAGGAGGAGGGCGTCGCCCCGCTGCGTGCCCGGATCGCCGAGCGCCTCCACCAGAGCGGCCCGACGGTCAGCCAGACCGTGTCCCGGATGGAGCGTGACGGCCTGCTGACCGTCCTGGGTGACCGCCAGCTGCACCTCACCGACCTGGGCCGCGCCCACGCGGTGGCGGTGATGCGCAAGCACCGCCTCGCCGAGTTGCTACTGGTCAACGTCATCGGGATGCCATACGAGGAGGCGCACGAAGAGGCCTGCCGCTGGGAGCACGTGATGAGCGAGGCGGTGGAGCAGCGGGTCTACGAACTGCTCGGCCGCCCGACCCGCTCGCCGTACGGGAACCCGATCCCGGGCCTCGACGAGTTCGACGCGTCGGCGATCAGCACACCGGCCGCCGACGCCGAGCGCAACCTGGCCTTCCCCGGCCTGGCCGGACCGGTCGTGGTGAGCCGCATCTGCGAGAGCGTGCAGACCGACGCGGTCGTGCTCCGGCTGCTGCACGCGGCCGGCATCGATCCGGGGGTGAACGTGACGGTAGCGCAGGAGCGTGACGGGGTGCGCATCGACCGCGACGGCGAGGAGATCCGGCTGCCCCGCGAGGTTGCATCCCGGGTGTTCGTCGCCATCGGCTGAGCGACCGGCCTACAGACTCTCCCGGTCGATCCGTTTCGCCAGCGCGGTCAGCTTCGGTACCAGCGCGACGCTCTCATCCGGGCCGCCCGCAACCCGGTACCGCAGGATGAGGAGCCGGTCGTCGCCGGACAGCCAGCCCACCTCGACGGCCGACCCGGCGTCGGCGGTCGCCGGCAGGCTCACCGAGTAGCCGATCCGACCGAGGCCGGCCACCGACGCCGCCCCGGCGGGCTGAACCGTCGAGGCGAACACGTCCGCGTCCGCGCCGGTCCGCGTCACCGCCAGGGTCAGGTCGGGGTAGGTGCCGGCCAGCTGCTGAAGTACACAGGTGAAGGTGTCATCGGCGGTACCGGCCGCAGCGACGTCGAAGGCGACCCCGAGCACCTGTTCGATCACCCCGTAGTCCAGCAGGTAGCAGGCGCCACCCTGAGTCGCCGCCGGCAACCGGGTCGGGCTCGCGGTCGTGACCGCCGCGCCCGCCGGATCCGCACCGGCCCGGGCGCAGCCACCGGTTGTCAGCGCCACGGCGACCACCAGCCCCGTCGCCGCGATCAAGGTCGGGATCCGACCCGACACCCGCTGTCGTAACACCCGCCGCCTCCCTCGCCGACGCACACCGTACGGCCTCGACATCCGAGGGCGAAAGAGACCCGCACCGCCCGCTGCGCATGGCGTCTACTCCGACGGCAGCAGGGCGGTGATGTGTTTGGCGATCTCCAGTGAGCTGGTGGCGGCCGGGGACGGCGCGTTCAGCACGTGGACCTGCCGGCCGTGCCGGACGATCAGAAAATCGTCGACCAGCGCGCCGTCGGGCCGGACCGCCTGGGCCCGGACCCCGGCCGCCGCCGATACCAGGTCGGCGGCGCCGATCTCGGGTACCAGCCGGGCCAGGCTGGCCGCGAACCGCCGTCGCGACACCGAGCGGACCGTCTCGCCGAGCCCGGTCCGCCAGTGCCGGCGCGCCATCCGCCAAAACCCCGGATAGGACATCGTGTCGACGGTGTCGCGGAGGTTCACCGCCGACCACCGGTACCCCTGCCGCGCCAGCGCCAGCACGGCATTGGGTCCAGCGTGGACGGTGCCGTCGATCATCCGGGTCAGGTGGACACCGAGAAACGGCAGCTCGGGATCGGGTACGGGGTAGATCAGCCCGTTGACCAGATGTCGCCGGTCGGCACGAAGCTCGTGGTACTCGCCACGGAACGGCACGATCCGGGCCGGCAAAGGCACCCCGGCCAGGCGGGCGATCCGGTCGGCGTACAGGCCGGCGCAGTTGACCACCGAGGCGGCGCGGATCTCGCCGGCCGTCGTGACCACGACGTCGTCGCGGATGCCCACCACCCGCTCGCCGGTACGCACCCGCACGCCCGCGTCGATGAGCAGCCGCACCAGCGTGGTGCACACCGCGACGAAGTCGACGATGCCGGTCGAGGGCACGTGCATCGCGGCCACGCAGGAGACCCGCGGCTCGTACTCGGCGGCCTGCTCCGGGGTGATCAGCCTGACCGCCAGCCCACCGGCGCCGGCCCGCTGGTGGAGCGCCCGCAGTCGCGGCACCTCCGCGGGGTCGGTGGCGACGATCAGCTTGCCGCACACCCGGACCGGGATGCCGTGTTCGGTACAGAACCGCACCATCGACGCGTTGCCGGCCCGGCACAGGTCGGCCTTGAGGCTGCCCGGCCGGTAGTAGACGCCGGCGTGGATGACGCCCGAGTTGTGCCCGGTCTGGTGGCTGCCGACGGTCGGCTCCTTCTCCACCACGGTCACCGTCGCGTGTGGACGTTCCCGGACAAGCTGGTGGGCGACCGCCAGACCGACGATGCCCCCGCCGATGATGACGTGCGCACCGACGTCTCGCGCGCCGCGGCCGCTCACGGCTTCAGCCGGACGATTTCAACCCGGCCGGGATAGCGCTGGGCGAGGAACTCGGCGGCCTCGACGTTGGTCAACGCCGCCGGGTCGCCGAACGACGCCGGGTCGACCCCGGGGCCGCGCACCGGCCGGTGGGGGTGCTCGGGGTCGACGACCAGAAAGCTGGCGAGCGGGTTTCCGACGATCAGCCGGATCCGCACCGGGCTCGCGCGGACCTTCGCCTCCATATCGGCCACGGTACGCGGCCGCCCGGCCGGCGACAGGAACACGTACCACCCCTCGCCGTCGCGGTAGTCTCGCCGCATCGCGGCACCGAACAGGGTGGCGTAGAAGTTGGCGTACGGCGTGCGGGCCAGCATCACGGTGACAGCGCCCGCGCCGTCGGGGTAGATCTCGGCGACGGCGACCGCCAACCGACCACCCGCCGGCGAGCCCTGCTCCATGCCGACCGCGTATCGCACCCCGTGGCTGCCGAACGGATCGGAGTGCCAGCGGCCACCGAGGCCGGCCATGAACAGCGTGACGGCGAACGCACCGGCGATACCCGGTGTCAGCCGGCGCGCCACCCCGGTCGTGTCGAACCAGACCCGGGGCAGCCGGCGGGCCACCGAGCCGACCGCGACCAGCGTCACCACGAGCAGCATGTGGACCAGCTTCTCGAAGTAGTAGACGCTGTGACCGACCATCGCGTACTGGTACGTGAGCAGCGCGGCCACCATCGCGACCGCGACCGCGACCGCCACGGTGAGCAGTCGCCGGGCCGGCGACCGCCACCCGCCGCCGGTGGCCAGCCCGAGGAGCGCGGTCAGCAGGGCGAGCACCAGCACCGACCGGTCGGACGCATACGCGGTACCCATCGCCAGCAGCAGGGTCGGCGTGCCGGCGGGCCTGTTCTCCAGCGGCATCAGCAGCGTGAAAGGCAGGAACAGCGCGGCGGCGCCGCAGAATCGCGGTACCCGCCGCAGCGTCGACCGCGCCCGCCACGCCCACACCGCGGTCACCACAACGGCGTACGGCAGGAAAAGATGGTATGTGAACGAGACTCCGACCAGCAGGGCGGTCACCGTGACGAGCTGTTCGCAGGGCCCGGCCAGCGGCCGGGCTAGCAGCGCGGTGAGGATCGCCACCAGCGCCAGCCCGAGCAGTTCGTTGGGGTACCCACGCAGGAAGAGGGTGAGCAGGTCGCCGAAGTACAGCACGCCGGCGACGCCGACCAGCACTGGCAGCAACGTCGCGGCGGTCGGGCCGGGCCCGCTGACCCGGCGCGCCGCCCAGAGCACGGCGAGCACGAAGAACAGGTACGTGCCGAGGTGGCACCACAGCAGGATGTTCATCGCGGTCACGCCGTCCGCGTTGCGCTCGGCCGACCGGGCGAACCGGTCGAGCACCGCGTACAGCAGATGGGTCCCCTGTGGATAGTCCCGCATACCGGTGCCGTAGCCGGCCGGTACCGTCCGGTGCAGGAACGCGTACCCACCGATCTTGCCGATCATGTCGTACAGCAGGAAATGGCGCGCCATGTCCTCACCGGGGGCGACCATGCCGATCCGCGCTCCCAGATCGCGCAGTGCGAACGGGATCACGGTGAGGGCGGCCACAGCCACCGTCGCCGACCAGACGGCGATGTCGGTGGGCGGCAGCCGTACCGGTAGCCGCGGGCGCCGGCCGGTCACCGCGGCGATCACCAACAGCGCCGTCAGCGCCGTTCCCACGATCGGCACCGGGTGCAGGTGCCACGGCCACACCGAGATGATCAGGCCGGCCACGCAGAACGCGCCGAACAGCTGCGCCACGGCCAGGATCAGCCGATCGAGGATGGTGGTGCCACCCCGGATCAGGCTCATCACACCGAGTAGTACCACCGGCGGCCACACCCAGTCGATACCGAGCGGATGCGTCGTGCACGGCAGCAGCCAGGCGGCGACCAACGCGGCTACCCCGTGTCGTCGGTGACCCGCCAGGCGTACGGTCGGCCGGTCGGTGACCGGGGCGCCGCCGCGCACGGTAATGGACAACGACTACCTCGTGAAATGTGACCCGGGCCGAAGGCAGGCGCGACGGCCGCCTCATGATAGGGCGCCGCGCACAGCTTTCCGGTCACGGCACACCTCACCCTGGGTTAAAGATGGCGGAATTCCTCCGTGCTAGCGTGTGGCGACCTTCAACCGCCCGACCAGCTGGAGAGAACTCCGTTCGTGGGCGACAACGGTGACACCAGACCGGCCCGGCTGCGATCGACGCTGATCACGGCGGTACGCCTGGTCGCGGCCGTGGCGATCGGGTACTTCGTGGTCGCCACCACGGTCGGCCAGTGGAGTCACGTCCGGGATACGTTCCACCGGCTGTCCTGGCCCCTCGTCGGGTTGTCGCTGGTCATGGCGCTGCTCGGGATCACCACGAACGCGTACGCGTGGCGCGCGGCGCTGGCCGATCTCGACCATGAGGTACCGATCAGGTCCGCCGGTCAGGTCTTCCTCGTCGGTCAGCTCGGCAAGTACCTGCCCGGCAGTGTCTGGTCCTACGTGCTGCAGATGGAGCTCGGCCAGCGCGCCGGCATCCCGCGGGCCCGCGCCTTCCTCGCGTCCCTGATCTCCACCGGTATCGGGATCACGGTCGGGCTGGCGGTCGGCGCGCTGGGACTGCGCGGCACGTTCGTGGCCGGTCGCTCCGGCGACCACGCGACGCTGGCCCGGGCCGCCTTTTACCTGGCGCTGGCGCTGCTGCCGATCGCGCTGGTGTGCGCCCATCCGGCGGTACTGAGCCGGCTGGTCGGCCTGCTGCTGCGGGTACTGCGGCGGCCGCCGCTGGACCGTCCACTGTCGTGGGCCGGTGTGCTGCGGGTGGCGGCCTGGTCCGCCGCCGGGTACCTGTTCTTCGGCCTGCACCTGTGGCTGCTGGCCCGGTCCCAGGCCGGTGCCGGCTGGACCGGACTCGGCCTGTGCGTCGCCGCCGTCGGCCTGTCGATCAGCGTCAGTACCTTCGTCGTGCTCGCGCCGTCCGGTCTGGGCGTGCGCGAATTCCTGATCGCGGTGACGCTGATGGCCGTCGGGCTGCCGTACGGCACCGGATATGCGATCGCCCTCGCCTCCCGCCTGGTGGCGACCGTCGCCGACGTGGTCGCCGCGGGCGGCGCCGCCCTCAACGGTGTGCGGCGGGTCCGCCACCCGGCCGCCCCATCCGACCCATCCGGCCCGGACGGCTCGGTCGGCTCGGTCGGGCCGGTCAATCGACCGGATCGGCCAGGAACTCGTCCCAGGTCCGCCCGCCGCTGAGCCGGTCGGGGGCGAGGTTGTGGCCGTCGCGCAGGCCCCGGGCGAACCTTCCCGGCAGCCGGACCGGCAGTACCGGACGACGGCGATGTCGCGCGCGCAGGTACGTCCGGACCAGGTCGGCGGCACCGCGTATCTGCGGGCCGCCCAGGTCGGGCACCTGCCCGACCGGCAGCCCGGTGGCGAGCCGGATCAGGTGGGCCGCCACCTCTGGCACGTCGATCGGCTGGAAACTGGTACCCGCCGGCACCACCAGTACCGGGAAGCTGGCCAGCCTGCCGACGAGGCTGTACACCAGATGGTGGAACTGGGTGGTCCGCAACACAGTCCACGGCAGCCCGGACCGTTGCAGGAGTTGCTCGACGGCGAGCTTGTCGCGGTAGTACCGCAACGGCAGCCGGTCCACCCCGACAATCGAGATGTACACCAGGTGCGGGCGACCGGTGCGGGCCGCGTCGACCAGGTTGGCGGCGGCGACGACGTCCGCCCCGGGATGGCGGCTGTCGCTGGCGCAGTGGATCACCGTTGTCACGCCGAGCATCGCGGCGTCCAGGCCGGTGCCGGTGGCGAGGTCGGCCACGGCCCACTCCACCCCGGCCCCGCGGTCGGACTGCGGCCCGCGGTCGGACTGCGGCCCGCCGTTGGACTCGGGCCCGCCGTTGGACTGCGGCCCGCCGTCGGGCTGGGAGACGGGGGTCCGCCGGCTGAGGACCCGGGTCGGGCGGCCGGCATGGCGGAGTTGGCGGGCGATGACCCGGCCGAGGACACCGGTACCGCCCGTGATCAGAATCGTCATCGTCGCCAGCATCGCGCACCGTGTGCCGCACCGCCAAGCCACGCGGTCCCCCGCGCCCGGTACGGGGATGTCAGCCGAGGTCGGCGGCGGACCGGCCGAGCAGGATCAGGGCCAGCGCGCGGAGCGTGTCCGATCCGGGCATGAAATAGCCATCGTGGGCAACGACGTTGCCGGCCGGCAGCGCGCGGGCGCCGAAGCTGGCATCGATCGGCAGCCGACCGTGGCCGACCCCGAACAGTCGCAGTCCGGGCAACCGGCGGGTCCAGTCGCCACGCGCGCTCCCGGCCCAGACCCGCGC
>JAVHWE010000144.1:0-6053 GCA_032160285.1 Micromonosporaceae bacterium
CACGTCGGCCACCGGCCGGGCGCTGCTGCTGCAGCGGGTCGCGTTCGCGGCGGCGCGGGCCGGTCGGCGACGCGCCGGCGAACAGGCCCTGGCCGGCGCCGAGCGCGCCTTCCAGCGGCGCGACGACTCCCTCGACCCGCCCTGGCTGTACTGGTTCCATGACGCCGAACTGACCGCGATGACCGGCCGGTGCTACGCCGCACTGGGCCGGCCTCGGCTGGCCGAGCCGTTGCTGCGGGCCGCCCTCGACGACCCGCGGATCCGGCTGCGCGGGTGGGCGTTGTACGCCGGCTGGCTGGCCGCCGCGCAGCTCGACGCCGGTGAGGTCGAACGGGCCTGCCGGACCGCCGGGGCGGCGCTGGTGACCACCGTGCGTACCGGTTCGGTACGGTCGATGCGCCAGCTGGTCGCCCTGCACCCGCGGCTGCGCCGGCTGCGCGGGGTGGCGGCGGTCCGCGACTACGCCGACCTGTTCGGCGCCGCCCGCCCGTACCTGCCCCGGGCGGCACCCGAACTCCCCTCGCCCGGGGTGGGGCCGCGGCAGCGGACGGCGGCGGGTGGCGCTAGGTTCGCCTCGTGACCGACGACGCCGCGCGGCTGTCCCCTCTGGACCGGGCTGACCTGCGCATCCGGGTCGAGCGGGCACTGGCGGAGTTCCTGTCCCGCCAGCAGACCCGGCTCGCCGGCATCGATACCGCGCTGCTGCCGGTGGTCGCCGCGATCGAACGGCTCGTGCTGGGCGGCGGCAAGCGGCTGCGCCCGGCGTTCGCGTACTGGGGGTACCGGGCGGCCGGCGGCCACGACCGCGACGACGTGGTCACCGCCACGGCGGCGTTGGAATTCGTCCAGGCCAGTGCCCTGATCCACGACGACGTGATGGACGGCTCGGACACCCGTCGCGGTGAGCCGGCGGTACACCGGGAGTTCGCGTCCCGCCACCGCGACCGCGGTTGGCTGGGTAGCCCGGACGGATTCGGTACCGCCGCCGCGATCCTGCTCGGCGACCTGTGCCTGGTCTGGTCGGATGAGCTGCTGCACGGCAGTGGCCTCGATCCGGTGACGCTGGCCCGGGCCCGGCCGGTGTTCGACGACATGCGTACCGAGGTCACCGTCGGGCAGTACCTCGACATGTACGCCCAGGTCACCGGCGACACGTCGATGCGCCGGGCCAGCCTGGTGGCCCGCTTCAAGTCGGCCAAGTACACGGTGGAGCGGCCGCTGCTGCTCGGCGCCGCGTTCGCCGACGCGCCGGTCGACGTCCGCCGGGCGTACTCGGCCTTCGGACTGCCGCTGGGTGAGGCCTTCCAGCTCCGCGACGACGTGCTCGGCGTGTTCGGCGATCCGGCGCTCACCGGCAAGCCGGCCGGCGACGACCTGCGCGAGGGCAAGCGCACCTACCTGGTCGCGGCGGCGTTCGAGGGCGCCGACGACAACGCCGCCACGCAGCTGAGGGCCGGCCTCGGCGACCCGGCGCTCGACGACGCCGGCGTCGCGCGGATCCGTGAGATCATGACGGTCACCGGTGCGCTGCGGCGGACCGAGACCCACATCGACGAGCTGACCTCCGCCGCCCTGGCCGCCCTCGACCGGGTCACCGTCGACGCCGAAGCGACCGACGTCCTGCGACAGCTCGCCGCCGCGACGACGGCCCGCCGGTCCTGACCCCGCGTTCGTCGCCTCGACCCAGCCAGACCCAGACCGACAGCGCCATCACGACCAGGGCGAAGCCGAACGCGAGGTCCTCCACCGGCGCGTACGCGATTCGCGGGCCGAGGATCGCGGCCGGGTTGTAGCGCACCACCCGACGACCGGTCAGGACGCCGTTGGCCAGCAGCTGAAAACCCACGATGATCGGGTACGTGAGCCAGAACGCGCGCGTGGTCACCAGGCGGGTACGGAGCACCACGAGGTCGAGGGTCAACGCGCCGAGCACCCCGAGGGTCGCCGCGGCGGTGTAACTCACGGCCGGCCCCGCCGGGCCAGCACGGCGCGGACCGCCTCGAAGCCGAGAATCGAACAGACGCCGACGACGAGGAAGAAGAGCAGCTCCTCCAGTGGGAGTCGGCCGGGCAGCAGCACGCCGGTGGTCTGCGCCGCATCGAAGGTCCAGTGCCCGGCGGCGATCGCGGCCGCGTCCCAGGCGGTGAACACCACCACGACCGGGAGCAGCGTCAACACCAGCCGCCGCCACCGGCGCAGCACACCGAGCTTCAGTACCGGTTCCAGCCAGAGTGCGCCGGCCAGGCAGGCGGCCAGCACGCCCAGGTACACGAGGTGACGCATCGCCGGCGGCCGGCTCAGAACGCGGCGGCCTGGGCGCGGCGCTTGACCTCGGTCGCCCGGTTCTCCGCCAGCGCCTGGGCCGGGGTGCCGGGAAGCGTGTCATCGGGGGTGTACAGCCACCGGAGAATCTCCTCGTCGTCTGTGTACCCCGCGTCGCGCAGCAGGGTCAGCAGGCCCGGCAGGTGCTTGCGTGCGTTCTCGCCGGCCGCGAGCTCGGCGGGCACCCGCAGTACGCCATCGCGGCGCACCGCGAGCAGGGCGTGGTCGCGGATCATCTGGTGCACCCGGGTGATCGGCAGGTCGAGGCGTTCGGCGATGTCGGGCAGCGTGAGCCAGCTGGTCGGCTGCGCGGCGTGGTCGGTCACCCGGTGAGTTTTCCACGCCCGGGAGCCGACCGCGAATCACGCGGTGTGTCACACCACCCTGTACCGTGCGTCACCCGGGCAGTCGACCTCGACCTGAGTCTGACCTTTAGGCCGCCGCGCACCGTACACTCGCTGCCGATGGACACGACGGTGGCGGACGCCCTCATCGGGGCGCTCATCGATGGGCGCTACCGCGTCGACGCGCGCCTGGCGCGGGGCGGAATGGCCACCGTGTACACCGCGATGGACGAGCGCCTCGCGCGTACCGTCGCTTTGAAGATCATCCATCCGGCGCAGGCGCACGAGGAGAACTTCGTCCGGCGCTTCACCGACGAGGCGAAGGCGATCGCCCGGCTGACCCACCCGAACGTGGTCGCCGTCTACGACCAGGGCACCCACCAGGGCCTGCCCTACCTGGTACTGGAGTTCGTGCGTGGGCGCACGCTGCGGGAGGTGCTGGGCGACCGCGGCCGCCTCGCGCCGGACGAGGCCCTCACGATCCTGGAGCAGATGCTCGCCGCGATCGCCGCCGCGCACCGCGCGGGCCTGGTGCACCGCGACGTGAAGCCCGAGAACGTCCTGGTCGCCGAGGCACCCAACCGCAGCCTGCTGGACAGCGTGGTGAAGGTGGCCGACTTCGGGTTGGCCCGGGCTGTCGAGGAGGCCAGTTCGGCGCGCGACAGCTCCGGCGCCCATCTGCTCGCCACCGTCGCGTACGTCGCGCCGGAGCTGGTCACCGACGGCCACGCCGACCCGCGTACCGACGTGTACTCCGCCGGTGTGGTGCTGTTCGAGATGCTCACCGGCCGGGTCCCGTACGAGGCCGGGCAGGCCGTCGAGGTGGCCTGGCAACACGTGGACCAGGACGTACCGGCGCCGTCGCGGTACGTGCCCGGACTGCCGGCGGCGCTGGACGACCTGGTGGCCCGCGCCACCCGCCGCGACCCCGGGGGTCGGCCCACCGACGCGGGGGCGATGCTCGCGGAGGTGCAGGCCGCCCGCGACGACATCGGCGCCGCCCTGACCCGGGTTCGGCCGGAGGCCGCGCCGACCGTACTGGTGCCGCGGTACGACAGCGACGCGTTCCGGCCGGACCTGGCTCGCCCCGGCGCGTCACCCGGCACCCTCGCGTACCCGGAGCGGCGCTACGGTCCGGACGCCACCGTCGACATGGCGCGCGCCGTGGACCGCCCGCCGTGGGCACGGCTGCCGGCAGCCGGCGCCCCGAGCCATGCCCGCCGCCGGTCGGGTACCGCGACCTACCGCGACCGGGTGCGCCAGCTTCCTGGCCGGGTGCTCGCCAACCAGCGCGGTCGCCTCGCGGTGGCCGCCAGCCTGGTCCTGGTGGGCCTGCTGGTCGCGGTCACCGGCTGGTGGTACGGGGTGGGCCGGTTCACCGCCACCCCGAGCCTGGTGGCCGTGTCGAAGACCCAGGCGGTGGCCGCCGCCGACCACGACGGTTTCCGGTTGCGCTTCGCCGCGGCCCGCTTCGACGAGAAGGTACCCAAGGACACCGTGCTGGCCCAGGAGCCGACGGCGGGTCGGCGGATCGTGGGGGGCGGCACGATCACGCTGACCCTCTCGCTCGGCCCGGAGCGGTATGCGCTACCCGACGAGACCGGCAAGGACGTCGGCTTGGCCGGCAACGAACTGGCGCAGCTCAAGCTGTCCGTGCAGACCGTCGAGGTGTACGACGACGTGGTACCGCCGGGCGTGGTCGCCGCGACCGATCCGGCGCCCCAGACGCAGGTCAAACCGGGTACCAAGGTGACCTTGAAGGTCAGCCGCGGCCGGGCCCCGCTGACCGTACCGAGTGTGATCGGCCAACCGCTCGCGGAGGCCCAGGCGAAGCTCACCGGCATGGGTCTGAAGGTGGTGGTCAAGCAGCAGGACAGCGACAAGCCGGCCACCACCGTGCTGTCCGAGGACCCGGTGGACGGATCCGGGGTTGAGAAGGGCGCGACGGTCACGCTCACCGTGAGCAAGGGCCCGGCGGCGGTTGTGGTGCCGAACCTCGACAACGCCGAGGCCGAGGCCGCCCGCCAGGCGCTGGCGCAGCTCGGCCTGCAGGCGACCGTGATCGGCGGTGGCCGGGTGCGCTTCCAGAACCCGGCGGTCGGCGCACAGGTGCCGCCCGGCACGACCGTCGTCCTCTGGTGCTTCTAGCGCCGTGGTGGTCGGCGAGCAGCACGCCCCCCGGATCGGCGGGCACGCGGCGGTCGCCGGCGGGCTCGCCAAGGCCGGCCTGGCCTATATCGACGAGCGCGCGGCCGGCGCGGTACAGGTCTATGTGTCGAACCCGCGCGGCTGGGCGCCGTCGGCCGGCGATCCGGCCTCCGACGAGAGCTTCCACGCCGGCTGCGCCGAACGCGGCGTCGTCGCGTACGTGCACGCCCCGTTGCTGGTCAACCTGGGGTCGCCGACCGAGCTGACGGTTGACCGGTCGGTCGACACGCTGGCGCACGCGCTGCGCCGGGCCGCCGCGATCGGTGCCCGCGGCGTCGTGTTCCACGCCGGGAGCGCGGTCGACGCCGGGCACGCCGAGCAGGCCATGAGCCGGGTACGCAGGGCGTTGCTGCCGCTGCTGGACATGGCGGCCGCCGAGGGCCTGCCCCGGTTGCTGGTCGAGCCGAGCGCCGGGGGCGGCCGGTCGCTCGCCGCCCGGGTGGAGGATCTCGGCCCGTACCTCGAGGCGGTGGACCGCCACCCCTGGCTCGGTACCTGCTTCGACACCTGCCACGCCTGGGCGGCCGGGCACGACCTGGCCAGCCCGGGCGGCATGACCGCGACGCTGGACGCGCTGGTCGGAGCGGTCGGCGCGGACCGACTGTGGTTGGTACACGCCAACGACTCGAAGGACGCCTGCGGCTCCACCCGCGACCGGCACGAATCGGTCGGTGCCGGCTCCATCGGTACCGCGGCCTTCGCCGAACTGCTGGCGCATCCGGCCGTGCGGGGACTGCCGGTGATCGTCGAGACACCCGACGCCGACGGCACCGGCCACGCCGCCGACATCGCGCGCCTGCGCGCCCTGCTGCCGTCACGGGCTGAACCGGCCGTGCCGGCTGCCACCGCTGAACCGGCCCTGCGGGCTGCCACCGGCTGAACCGGCCGTGCCGGCCGCCACGGGCTGAACCGGCCGGTCTGGCTACCCCCGGGTGAACAGCCTGGTCAGGATCTCGATCGCGCGGTCGGTCGCGGCGTCATCGAGGTCGAGGTGGGTGACGAGGCGGCCGGTCCGCGGCCCGAGCACCGAGACGAGGACGCCTTCGGCGCGGGCGGCGGCCGCCAACGCGGGTGCGTCGAAGCCGGACTTGGCGAAGTCCAGCGCGACGATGTTGGTACGGACGGCGGCGGCGTCCACCACCCCGTACGGGGCAAGGGCGTCGGCCAGCCGGCGGGCCC